>CAZCWA010000363.1:0-5652 GCA_964502265.1 uncultured Myxococcaceae bacterium
CCGCCGCCACCACCGCGCCCTCGTGAAGGGAGATGGACGAGGTGCGCCCGTCTGCGTTGATGGTCAGCGTGCCGGTGGCGCGCTCGGCCAACACCTGCAGCAGCGCGCGGGAGACGGGGCGGTACGACATGGGCCGCCCACTCTACCGGGAGGCATCCCCCGAGGTGAAGGCGACCTGGCGGATGGCCTCATAGGTGGCGATTCCGACCGCGGTGGAGAGGTTGAGGCTGCGACGCTCGGGGAGCATGGGGATGCTCACGGTCTCGCCCTGGCCGGAGCTGAGGATGCGGGGAGGCAGGCCCGTGGTCTCCGCCCCGAACACCAGGTGATCGCCCGGCCGGAAGCGGGTGTCGAAGAGCGTGCGGTCCGCGCGGGCGGTGAAGAGGAGGCGGCGGGCGGAGGGCCAATCGCGCAGGTACGCGTCCCAGTCCGGATACAGCTCGAGGAACACCTTGTCCCAGTAGTCGAGCCCCGCGCGCTTGAGGTCCCGGTCGGCGATGGAGAAGCCGAGCGGCTCGATGAGGATGAGGCGGGCGCCGGTGACCGCGCACAGCCTGGCCACGTTGCCCGTGTTGGGGGGGATTTGCGGCGCGACGAGGACGAGGTGCAGCGGGGGGGCGATGGGCTCGAGCATGGTGTAGCGTTCAGACCGTGGCGCTGCGCGTGACGAACCGCACCCGGCAGCGGGTGCTCGGGGACAGGGTGACCGAAGCGAGGCGCTTCGGCGAGCGCTTCCTGGGGTTGATGGGCCGCCGGCACCTTCCCGTGGGCGAAGGCCTGCTCATCCGGCCCTGCAACTCCATCCACACCTTCTTCATGCGCATCCCCATCGACGTGGCGTTCCTCGACGGCGAGGGGCGCATCGTCCGACTGTACCGGGCGCTGCCCCCCTGGCGGGCCACGCCGATACACTTCAAGGCGAAGTCGGTCCTGGAGCTGCCGGCGGGCGTGCTGGCAGGCAGCAGAACCGAAGAAGGTGACACGCTGAGCTTCGAAGACGGCGCGAACCGTGTGCTAGCCTCCTGAACCCAACCACGTTTCGGACCCCACGAATGCGCATCGAGGTAGCCGGCAACACCCACGTCGGGATGAAGCGGAACCACAACGAGGACAACTTCCTCCTCCTGCCCGAGGAGCACCTGTTCATCGTTGCGGACGGCATGGGAGGCCACTCTTCCGGCGAGATCGCGTCCCAGATCGCGGTCGAGGAGCTGGGCGAGTTCTTCCGCATGACCTCCCGGGACGGCGACTGCACCTGGCCGTTCAAGATGGACAAGGCGAGGAACTACGACGAGAACCGGCTCTCCACCGGCATCCGTCTCGCCAACGTCCGCATCTTCGAGAAGGCGTCCTCGGACCTGAAGTACCGGGGCATGGGCACCACCATCGTGTCCGTCTACTTCGGCGCCAGCGCGGTCTACGCCGGCCACGTGGGAGACAGCCGCGTCTACTGCTACCGCGGCGGGCAGCTCCGGCAGGTCACCGAGGACCACTCGCTGCTCAACGACTACCTCAAGGCGAAGAAGCTCTCGCCGGAGGAGATCGAGTCCTTCCCCCACAAGAACGTGATCGTCCGCGCGCTGGGGATGAAGGAGAACGTGCAGGTGGACGTGGTCCGCATCGAGCCGCAGGACGGGGACCTGTTCCTCCTCTGCTCGGACGGGCTCTCCGGCATGGTCACGGACGCGCAGATGCAGGAGACCCTGGCGCGGACGCCGGACCTCGATCGCGCGGTGAATCAGCTCATCGATCAGGCGAATGCCGCCGGCGGGACGGACAACGTCACCTGCATCCTGGCAAGGTACGTCGCCGCGTAGCGTTCACTTCCGGACGCTCGCCCCCAAATTCCAGGGCCGACGCAACCTCCCTTCTCAGGAGGCGAGAATCCCTTCGCACGTCAACACGCGGAGGCATCAGGCATGTCGACCTACAGGATTCGCAGCGGGGACACCTTGAGCGGCATCGCCGCGCGGCACCGGGTCACGGTGGCTGCGCTCGCGTCTGCCAACGGCATCCGGAACCCGAACTTCATCCGCGCCGGCGCCACGCTGCGCATCCCGGGCAAGTCCTCCCCTGCGCCCTCCAGTGGCGGCGGCGGGACGTACACGGTCCGCGCGGGGGACACGCTCGGCGGCATCGCGGCGAGGCACCGCACCACCGTCTCGGCGATTGCTTCCGCCAACGGGATCCGCAACGTGAACCTGATCTACACGGGGCAGAAGCTGCGCATCCCCGGCGGATCCTCTTCGCCCACGCCGGTGACGCCGTCCAACCCTTCGACCGGCGGGGTGCGCGGCAACCAGCGGCTGGCGGACGCGGCGCGGCGGGTGGCCTTGAGCATGGGCGGCTACCGCAGCCAGGGCTGGTGCGCGAGGGGCGTGAGCCAGGCGATCGTCAACACCTTCGGGATCAAGGTCTGGGGCAACGGCAACCAGATCGACAACAACCTCCCGCGCAACAAGTTCAAGCAGGTCCACATCCCGCTCTCGCAGGCCCTGAAGATCCCCGGGCTGGTGCTGACGTGGGAGTCCACCTCGGGCACGCTCGGCCGCAAGTACGGCCACACCGCGATCACCGCCGGGGACGGGCGCACCTCCTACAGCGACTACATCGACACCAACACCGCGGGGCCGGGGCGGAGCGGGCTGAAGATCTTCATGCCCCTCTAGGCTGGCACCCCGGATGCACGATCGGCTCGCTGATTGGAGCCGATCATGGACCTCTTCCCCTGGAATGACCGTTTCCTCACCGGCATCCCGAGCGTGGACGCGGAGCGCCATCGGCTCGTCGCCCTGGTGAACGAGGCGGCGCAGCGGGCAGGCCAGGTTCAGGATCGCGCCCACCTCGACAGGCTGTACGACGCGCTCGTGGCCAACCTCCACCTCCACTTCTCGCGCGAGGAGCGGGTGATGCTGGAGGGAGGCTGCCTGCACGATCACTGCGTCCGGCACCGCGCCGAACACGTGGGCTTGATGGAACAGGTCCGGCTGCTCCGGGCGGCGGACGCGGGCGACTCCCCCCAGCTCCTGCTGGCCATCCTGCAGTTCCTCGCCGGCTGGCTGACCCACCACATCCTCGGGATGGACAGGGAGATGATTCGCCAGCTCGAGGCGCTCAAGGCCGGGCGCCATCCGGAGGACGTGGCGCGCGAGACGCGGGCGGAGGACGTCTTCCCCACCACCCTGCTGCTCGACGGCCTGGGGAACGTGCTGCGGGTGCTGGCCCAGCGCAGCGCGGCGCTGATCGACGCGCACGCACAGCTCGCGGAGTCCAACAGGCTGCTCGAGGAGCGGGTGCTTTCAGGGACGCAGGTGCCGGGACCGGCCATCGAGGCGTGACGACGGGCCGGGCGCACTTCTTGCCCGGCGCCGTCCGTTCCAGTGCGCTCTTTGCGTTCAGCGTTCGTCGGGGGAGGCGGTCATCGCCGGACCGGCGGCGGCCTCGTCGGACGCACCGGCGCCCGCCTCATCCGACTTCTTGCCCCGCTTCTTGGGGACGGGCGCAGGGTGCGGCTGCGAGCCGAGGAGGCGCTCGTAGGACTCCGGACTGTCGATGGCGACCAGCACGCCCGGATCGCGGGTGGGGACCCGGCGCATGTCGAGCTTCTGCACCAGCATCTGGGCGGTGGGCACGTCCATGGTGAGCACCCGCTCGGCGGCGGCGCGGCGCAAAACGATCGGCATCCCGGGCGCACCCTCGAAGTCGGGCACCACGCCGTCGGTTCCATCCAGGCTCTTGATCAGCTTGTCGATGGTGGAGGTGCGCACCGCAGGCCGCTCCACCGGGTGGATGACCACCGTGTCCGCGCCTTCGTCCAGCGCGGCGCGGATGCCGGTCCGCAACCCGTCGTTGGCAGGACCCTCCACGAGCCACGCCTCCGGGTGGCGCTCCTTCACGTCCTCGGCGCCGGTCCGGATGACGCCCAGAGGGGAGCAGCCCGCCTTCTGGAACGTCGACGAGAGCCAGCGCAGGAAGCTCCGGCCCTTCTCGTACTCGAGGTTCGCCTCGGGGCAACCGACCCTGCTTCCGTCGCCCGTCGCGAGGATCACCGCCACCGCCTTCATAGGAATCCTCCCCAAAGGCGCGCCCTGCGCCGTGAGCAGAACCTAGGGAGCGTGCGGCGGGTGCGAAACGGCGAACGTTCAGCGCTGCACGGGCACTGGCGCCGCCGAGCGGATCCGCTGTTCACCAACCGCGATGGTGTCCTCGACCGCCTCGCCCTTCCCAACGATCGTGTCCGCGAGCACCGCCGCGCGCGACAGGCGGGCCCCGTCTTCGACCACCGCGCCCGCGCCCACGTACACGCCCGCGGCGAGCCGCGCCCCCGGGTGCACCCGCGCGTCCCGATCGATGAACGCCGGGCCGATCAGCCCGCCCTCCACCTTCGCCGAAGGGTGGATCCGGTTCAGGCCCTCGACCCGCGCCGTCTCGAAGGGGTTTGCGCCCGGAAAGGCGTGCACCGGCACCTGACCGAAGAGCAGCTCCGTCTGCGCCGCGAGGTAGCGCGCCGGGGTGCCGATGTCCGACCAGTAGCCCTGCACGAGCTGCCCGCGCACGAGCAGCCCCGCCTCCATCATCCGGACGTAGACCGCGCGGTTGATGTCCTCCTCCCCTTCGGGAGACATGAAGTCGAACACCCGGGGCGACATCACGTGCACGCCGCTGAAGTGCCAGGGGCTGAGGCGCTCTTTGGCCGGATCGCCCGGGCCATGCTTCGCGATCCGGCGCACGCGGAACTGCGCGTCCACCTCCACCGCGGCGAAGGTCTCGTTCCGGGGCATGGGCAGCAGCACCATCGTGGCGGCGGCGTTGGCGGCCCGGTGCGCCTGGACGACCGGCGCGAGGTCCACCGCGAAGAGCACGTCCCCGTTCATCACCAGGAAGTCGTCGCCGCTCGCGGACGGCTCGGAGAGGAAGTCGCGCAGCCCCCGGATGCCGCCGCCGGTGCCCTGGATCACCGGCTCGTGCGAGACGGTGAGCGAGAGTCCGGCGCGCGCACACTCCGCTTCGGCGGTGCGGCGCATCTCGTCCGGGAGGTGGTGCGTGTTGATCCCCACGTCCGTCACGCCCGCCGCCGCGAGGACCGCGAGGTTGTAGCGAATGAGCGGCTGGCCGAGCAGCGGAACCGCGGGCTTGGGCCAGCGTTCGGTCAACGGCCGCAGCCGGGTGCCGAGCCCGGCGCAGAGGATCATCGCGCGCATTGCCGCTCCCTACGCCAGCTCGGGCACGTACTTCGCCACGATCCGCCGCAGGTCCGAGAGTTCGGGCTGCGCGTCCAGCGCCGTCTTCACGTACCGCAGCGAGGCGGGGATGGACACGAGGAAGCCCGGGTTGCCCTTCACGCGGTGGATGAACTCGAAGCGCCCTGCGTCCTTCAACTTCCGCTGCACGGTGAGCAGATCGAAAAAGCGCTTGAACGCCGCCGGGTCGATCCGCTCCGCGCCCTGCCCCTCCATCCGGGCGATGTAGCGGTCGAGCATCGCGTCCACGAAGTCGCGGTCGAGCTCCACGTACGAGTCGCGCAACAGCGCCACCAGGTCGTACTGCCGCGGCCCCTGCAGCGCGTCCTGGAAGTCGATCACCACCAGCTCGCCGCGGGTGAGCATCAGGTTGCGGCTCTGGTAGTCGCGGTGGGTGAACCCGCGCGGCGCG
>CAZCWA010000364.1:0-4380 GCA_964502265.1 uncultured Myxococcaceae bacterium
GCGCGCGCGGACCTCCTCGATGTTGCCGATGATCTTCTCGTACGGCTCCTTCGGCAGCCGCGGGGCGATCACCACCACCGGCAGCTTCTCGTCGATCAGCGCGATGGGGCCGTGCTTCATCTCACCGCCGGCGTAGCCCTCGGCGTGGATGTAGGAGATCTCCTTCAGCTTCAGCGCGCCCTCCAGCGCCACCGGGTGCATGGGGCCGCGGCCGAGGAAGAGGAAGTCCTGCGCGTTCATGAAGTGGCGCGCCACCCGCTTCACCTGCGGCTCGCACTGGAGGACCGCCTCCACCAGCTTGGGGACCTCGGTGAGCAGCGTGAGGTGCTCCTGGGCCTGCGCCTGGGTGAGCGCGCCGCGCATCCGCCCCAGCTTCACCGCCAGCATGAAGAAGGCCGCGAGCTGCGTGGTGAACGCCTTGGTGGACGCCACGCCGATCTCCGGGCCCGCGTTGGTCAGCGCGGTGAACGCCGCCTCGCGGGTGAGCGCCGAGCCGATCACGTTGCAGATGCCCATCGGCAGGCCGCCGCGGCGCTTGGCCTCTTTGAGGGCCGCGAGCGTGTCCGCGGTCTCGCCGGACTGGGACACCGCCACCACCAGGTGCGAGTCGTCGATGATCGGATCGCGGTAGCGGAACTCGCTGGCCAGATCGACCTCCACCGGCAGCCGCGCCAAAGTCTCGATCATCGTCCGGCCCACCAGGCCCGCGTGGTAGCTGGTGCCACAGGCGAGGATGGTCACCCGCGAGAGCTTCGCGACCTGCTCCGGCTCGAGGTTCCAGCCCTCGAAGTGGACGTCGCCCTCGGAGAGGAGGATGCGCCCGCGCAGCGTGTCCGCCACCGCCCGCGGCTGCTCGTGAATCTCCTTGTGCATGAAGTGCTTGTGGCCGCCCTTCTCCGCCATCATCGGCGTCCAGTCGATGCGGCGGATGGGCCGGTTCACGCGCTCACCGGTGCGGGCGAAGATCTGCACCTCGGCGGTGGAGAGGATGGCCAGGTCGCCCTCCTCGAGGAAGACGACGTCGCGGGTGTGCTCCAGCAGCGCCGGCACGTCCGAGGCGACGAAGTTCTGGCCCTCGCCCAGCCCCACCACCATCGGCGAGGACTCCTTGATGCAGACGATCCGGTCGGGCTCGCCCTCCCAGACCACCGCCAGCGCGTAGGTGCCCTTGATCTCCCGCACCGCGCGGCGCACCGCGGACACGAGATCCAGCCCCTGCTCGATGCCCTCGTGGATGAGGTGCGCGAACACCTCCGAGTCCGTCTCCGAGGAGAAGACGTGGCCGCGCGTGCGCAGCTCCTCCTTGAGCTGCAGGTGGTTCTCGATGATGCCGTTGTGGACCACCGCCACGCCCCGGTAGGTGTGCGGGTGCGCGTTGTCGTCCGAGGGACGCCCGTGGGTGGCCCAGCGGGTGTGACCGATGCCCACGGTGCCCTGCGGCGGCTCGGCGGAGACGCGGGCGGCGAGGTTCTGCAGCTTGCCCACCGACCGCACCACGTTGAGAACCTTGTTGCCCACCACCGCCACACCGGCGGAGTCGTAGCCGCGGTACTCGAGCTTCTTCAGCCCGGACACGAGAATGGGAGCCGACTCCTTGTCACCGACGTAGCCAACGATTCCGCACATGCTTCCTTGCCCCTTCCAGAAGAGCCCTGCCCGACCACGGCCGCGGGCCTTGTACCACGCGACCTCGTGCAAACAGGTTGCCAGCCCGCCGCCGCTCGGCAGCCCGCCCGCTGCACGCGGGGGCCGGGCCGCAAGACTGAAAGAAGCGGCTACTTTCCGCGCCGGCCGGCTGCCTTTTTTTCCGCCCAGCCTTCCTTGAGGACGGTGGGGGCGCGGGTGAGGACCAGCGCGCTGGGCGGCACGTCCTTCGTCACCGTGCTGCCCGCGCCCACGTACGCCCCCCGGCCTACCCGGACGGGCGCCACGAGCTGCGAGTCCGAGCCGATGAAGACGCCGTCCTCGAGCACGGTGGTGTGCTTGTTCACCCCGTCGTAGTTGCAGGTGATCGTCCCCGCGCCCACGTTCACGCCGGAGCCGATCTCCGCGTCGCCCAGGTACGCGAGGTGGTTGGCCTTGGAGCCCTTGCCCAGGCGCGCCTTCTTCGTCTCCACGAAGTTGCCCAGGTGGACGCCCTCGGCGAGCTCGGTCCCCGGCCGCAGCCGCGAGAAGGGCCCGATGGTGCAGGCCTGGCCCACCTGCGCCTCCTCCAGGACCGAGTAGGGCTTGAGCTCGGTGCCCGCGCGCACGGTCGAGTCGGTGAGGACACAGCCCTGGCCGATGCGGGCGCCCTTCTCCACCACCGTGTGTCCGCGCAGGGACACGCAGGGACCGACCTCCACGTCCGCCTCGAGGGAGACCGTCTCCTCGATCCAGGCCGTGTCCGGGTCGAGCAGCGCCACCCCGTTCTTCATGTGGCCCAGGTTTATCCGCCGCTGCAGCGCCTTCGCCCGAAGGGCCAGCTCCGCGCGGTCGTTCACCCCGGCGGTCTCCTCCGCGTCCGCCTCCACCACCGCCACGGTCCCCGGCGCGCGCTCGTCCGCGAGCTGCACGAGGTCCGTGAGGTAGAGCTCGCCCTGCGCGTTGTCCGTCTTCAGGGTGGCGAGCGCTTCGAAGAGGAACTTCGCGTCCACCACGTAGATGCCGGCGTTGCACTCGGTGATGGCGCGCTCCAGCGGGGAGGCGTCCTTGTGCTCCACGATGCGCCGGGCATGGCCGCCCTCGCGCACCACCCGTCCGTAGCCGGTGGGATCCTCGAGGTGGCAGCTCACCAGCGCCAGCGGACCGCCGCACTCCTGCTGGGCCCGGACGAGCGCCCTGAGCGTCTCCGCGCGCAGCAGCGGCACGTCTCCATAGAGGATGAGGACCGGGCCTTTGTAGCCGGCGAGCGCGTCCTTCGCACACTGGACCGCGTGGCCTGTGCCCTTCTGCTCGGCCTGGAGCGCGAAGCCGAGGGGGGCGTCCGGGAAGTGGGTGCGGACCGCGGCTTCCACCGCCTCCGCCTGGTGACCGACCACCGCGACCACCGGCTGCGCGCCCAGCTCCAGCGCCCGGGCAATGGGCCACGCACAGAGCGGACGCCCGAGGATGGGGTGCAACACCTTGGCCCGCTCGGACTTCATGCGGGTCCCCTTGCCAGCGCACAACACGACCGAGGCCAGTGACATGGGGGCGATTTAGGGACCGGCCTTCAGCGCGTCAACGCATCAGGCGTGCGCGACCCCACGAGACGTCCGGCGAGCGGCGATCCACCACGGCCCTTCTTCGCCACCGGTCCCGTCCTGGGCGTCCTTGCCGTCCGCGCCTTCGGTGCCTGCAGTGCCCGCGGTGGAATCGTTCGAGCGGGGGGCGTCACCGTCCTGCGCGGCGGTGGGTTCGGCCTTCACCGCGACGTCGAGGCTGCCGTCCCGCGTGGTGATGCGGAAGCTGGGCCGCAGGAACACCGTGGTCACCGTGGCGGTGCCCTTGTTCCGTGGCGGCTGGATGTGACCCCTCATGATGCCCCCCGTTGCGACCATTGGTCCGATGGTGTGCAAATCAAACGCCAGCACTGGATGGTCTTGCGTATGGCCAAGTGGTTGAATTTGCATCACCTACATCCACCGCCGGCTGCGCAGACTGTGCGAAATGGTGACAACCGCGTCACGATTGCCTCACCTGTCTTGAGGCGACGGCCGCACCTCGCGGACGACAACGGGGCCTGCTAGGGGATGGGGATGCGAGCCAATCGTTCGTCAGCGACGGTGTGGGGGGTGCTGTGTCTGTGGGTGTGGGTGGGCTACGTACCCGAGGCGCTGGCGACCCGTCCCTACCGAGGCGGCGCAGTGGCGGCGGCCCACGCGAAGGCCAGCGAGGCGGGGCAGCAGATGCTCGACCGGGGCGGCAACGCAGTGGACGCGGCGGTGGCGGCGGCGTTCACCATGGGCGTGGTGGGGCCGTATCACTCGGGGTTGGGCGGCGGCGGCTTCGCGCTGGTGTTCGACCAGAAGACGCAGCAGACGCGCGTGCTCGACTTCCGTGAGGTCGCTCCGAAGGCGGCCACGAGGGACATGTTCGTGAAGGACGGCCAGGTGGTGCCGGGCCTGTCCACCGACGGGGCGCTCAGCGTGGCGGTCCCCGGTGCGGCGAAGGGCTACGTGGCGCTGCACAAGGCGTACGGAAAACTCCCGCTGGCGACGGTGATGGCGCCGTCGATCAAGGCCGCGCGCGAGGGCTTCGTCGTCACGCCCCGCTACACCGCCATCGCCGAGGCGCGCAGGGACTGCCTCGCCACGGACGCCGAGGCCGCGTCCCTCTTCCTGGTGAAGGACGGTGAAGGGGAATGGCAGGTGCCGAAGGTGGGGCACCGGATCGTTCAGCGGGATCTGGCGAAGACGC
>CAZCWA010000364.1:4480-5648 GCA_964502265.1 uncultured Myxococcaceae bacterium
TGGCAGGTGCCGAAGGTGGGGCACCGGATCGTTCAGCGGGATCTGGCGAAGACGCTGCAGCGGATAGCAAGGCAGGGAGACAAGGCGTTCTACGCGGGGCCCATCGCGAAGGCGCTGGTGAAGGGCGTGCGCGAAAAGGGCGGCATCCTCACCGTGGAGGACCTGCGGGACTACCGGACGAAGTGGCGCGAGCCGCTCGAGGGCGCCTACCGCGGCCACAGGGTGCTGACCATGCCGCCGCCGTCCGCGGGAGGGTTGACGGTGGTGCAGGTGCTCGCGGGGCTGGAGGTGCTCGAGCCTTCGCCCTCCACGTTCGGTGACGCCGAACACCACCACCGGTACGCGGAGCTCTTGCGGCGTGCCTACGTCGACCGCGCGCAGTACCTCGGGGACCCGGCGTTCGTGGAGGTCCCGCTGGAGCGACTGACTTCGCGCGCCCACATCGAGGCGATCGCCCGGAGCGTGGACCCGAAGAAGGCGACCCGGAGCGTGGACCTGTTCGACGCGGGGAAGGCCTCGGAGGGATCGACCCTGAAGAGGCCGGCGGCGAAGGACGCGGTGCCGCACCCGGAGGGAGCCCCTGCGCCCGATGCGCCCGATGCGCCGGGAGGGCCGAACACGACCCACGTCTCGGTGATCGACAAGGAGGGGAACGCGGTCGCGCTGACCACGACCATCAACTACGGCTTCGGCGCGTGCCTGGTGGCGAAGGGCACCGGCGTGCTCCTCAACGACGAGATGGACGACTTCAGCGCGCAGCCGATGGTGCCCAACGCGTACGGCCTGGTGCAGGGCGAGGCCAACGCGGTGGCGCCGGGGAAGATCCCCCTCTCCTCGATGTCGCCCACGCTGGTGTTCCAGAAGGCGCAGGAGGGCGTGCCGCAAAGGGTGATGCTGGCGGTGGGATCCCCGGGCGGGTCGACGATCCCGACCACGGTGATCCAGATCATCCGCAACATGATCGACTGGAACATGGACGTGCACCGCGCGCTGGGACAGGGACGGCTGCACCACCAATACCTGCCCGACGTGCTGATGGTGGACCGTCACGGGGTGGAGGCCGCTACGCGGAAGGTGCTGCAGCAGAAGGGACACACGCTGCGGGACATGACCAACTGGGGCGATCCCCAGGCGGTGTACGTGGATCCGGTGACCGGGCTGCGCTACG
>CAZCWA010000365.1:0-5647 GCA_964502265.1 uncultured Myxococcaceae bacterium
CGGTGTCCAGCACCGAGAGCACGTCGGTCAGGTAGCGCGCGTTGAAGCCCACCGTCAGCTCCGCGCCCCGGTAGGTGCAGTCGATGTCGTCCTTCGCCTCGCCGAGGTCCGGGTTGTGCGAGGTGATGCGCAGCAGGTTGTCACTCAGCCGCACCTTCACCGCGTTCGACTTGTCCGCCGAGAGCAGCGCGATCCGCCGCAGGCCTTCCAGGAAGCGGATGCGGGGGAGCGCCACCTGCTTCTCGCCCTCCTTGGGGATGACCCGCTGGTACTCGGGGAACTGCCCGTCGATGAGCCGCATCACCATGGTGAGGCCGGTCTTCTTGAACAGCGCCGAGTTCTCCGCGAAGCCGAGGAAGCACTCCGCCTCGGGCGCCTCGTCCAGAAGCCGCCGCAGCTCGAACAGGCCCTTGCGCGGGACGATGACGCCGCTCTTGAGCCCGAAGTCACCCTCCAGCTCCCGCTCCACCAGCGCGAGCCGGTGGCCGTCCGTCGCCACCATGCGCGTCTTGCCGCCCTCGCGCGGCTCGAAGAAGACGCCGTTGAGGATGTAGCGCGTCTCGTCGGTGGAGATGGCGAACTGCGTCTTCTTGATCATCTCGAGGATGAGCGCGCCGTTCACCTTCACCAGCGCCGCGCTCTCCTCGCGCGGGAACCTGGGGTACTCCTCCGGCGCCATCCCGACGATCTTGAAGTTCGCGGTGCCGGAGGTGATCTCCACATAGTTGTTGGAGAGCCGCTTGAGCAGCAGCGTGGCGTCCGGTGCGCTGGCCACGATGTCGTGCAGGTACTTCGCCGACACCGTCACCGCCCCGGGCTTCAGCACCTCCGCCGGGTGCTCGCTCACCACGCCGATGTCGAGGTCGAACGCGGTCACCGACACGCCCGTCTTCTGCGCGTCGATGAGCACGTTGGCCAGGATCGGCATGGTGGTCTTCCGCTCCACGATGCCCTGCGCCCGCTGCAGCGCCCGCTTGAGCTGGTCCGCCTCGATCTTGAATTCCATGTCGCTCTCCCGCGGCGGGTGTAGTCCGCGGCCCGCACGAGGTCAACGTCACCTGCGTGACCCTGCCATACGTGACCGGTGGCCGCGGGAGCCCCTCGGGCGGACGTATTCCGGTCTTTCCGCGCTCCGGCCCGGAAATGTCGACTGTCTTACTTCCCTAATGGGAAGCAAGCGACCAGGCGGGACAGATTCACACTTAGAGTGCGTGGGCTTCACCCGCGTTGTGTCGTTTTCCTCCCCAACCCCCTCAGGAGTTCCCTTGAAGAGAACCGTCAAGTCCGTTTTCTCGGGCGCTGGCCTGCTCGCCCTGACCGCCGCTGGCGCGGTCGCGGTGAGCGCCTGCTCGTCCGCTTCCAGTTCCCCCACCGACACCCAGAAGCAGGCCGCCAAGACGCCGCCCCCGACCCGGAAGGTGATCCCCACCATCGAGAAGCTGCAGGTGTCGATGCTCGCGAGGGAGCAGGCCGGCAGCAACGCCCGGATGTTCGCCACCGTCTCGCGCGACTCGCGGGACGTGCACCGCCAGGGCTACTTCGTGCTCCAGCGGGACCCGAGGGATCCCCGCCGCGACCTGACGTTCACCGATGATGGCAGGGGCGCAGACGACAAGGCCCGCGACGGCGTGTTCTCCGCCTTCGTGCAGTTCGACTTCGACGAGCTTCGCCGGCAGAACCACCGGGCCGAGAAGGCGGGCGGGAAGATCTCGATCTTCGACGGACGCAAGTTCGTGAAGGCCGAGCCGGTGCAGTTCATCTCGGAGGCGGACATCGTCCCCGAGAACCCGATCGACGTGGACCCGGTGGGCTTCGCGGCCAACATCTCCTTCGAGAGCTCGCTGGTCATCAACCATCCGGACGTGGTCAACGACAAGGAGCGCACCTTCAACCATTGCACCGGCGAGGGTACCCCGATGGGCGCGTGGACGTTCGGCCACCTCTTCTCCGAGATGGTCAACGAGCCGGCGACCGGCGTGAACCCGGGCGACGCCGCGGAGAAGTGGCTGGACACCTGGAACCACAACCAGGAGCTGCACTTCAACTCGGCGCTGCAGCGGCCCCAGGTGCAGCAGTTCATCGACGACTGGCGCAACGCGAGCGGCGGCGGGACCCTGGACATGAGCGTGGCGCCGTTCAAGCTGGTGGCCATCGTCAACCGGATGGACCTGCACGAGTCGATCGGCTACGGCGGCGGCGCGGGCGAGACCCGGTTCGTCTATGCGCTGATGGACCGCCACTGCAACCCGCTCGAGTTCCTCGCCATCTTCGAATACGGCAACATCGAGGAGGACTGCGACGCGATGACCGAGCTGGCGCGCCGCTGGGTGGAGCTGGCGAACGAGCCGGTGGGCAGCCCCCAGTACAACGACATGCTGCAGGAGATCACCGATCAGGTGGTCCTCGCGGACGCGGCGCCGAAGAGGACGAACGGCAGCGCGCTGAACCAGCTTCGCACCAACGACTTCGTCTTCGACCGCCCGTGGCAGCTCCGCGAGTTCATCCTCGACCCGAACAACCTCGGCCTGCTGATGCCGGAGACGGTGAAGCGGACCCCGGACATCTCGCTGGACAACACGCCGCAGCTCGACCTGACGATCGACGACAACCTGCCCACCGTGTGGCCGTTCGTGCCATTCGGGATGGACAACATCCTCACCGGCTCGTTCGACCCAATCGAGTACCCGGCCGGCTCGGGCGTGTTCATCCGCGCCATGGCCTCGGACATCCCGGATCCGTCCTTCTGCTTCCGCGCCAACCTGGCCGGCAACGCGGCGATCAACGCGGACGACGCGCGGTTCGAATACTCGTCGAACACCTGCTCCGGGTGCCACGGCGGTGACCTGAACTCGGGCGGGAACTTCACCCACATCAACGAGCACGGGAACCTGTCCCAGTTCCTCTCCGGGCCGCACTCGGAGAGCGATTGCATGACCGGCACCGTGCGCAACTTCGACGAGCCGGATCGCCGCGCGCAGGTCCTCGACGCGCTGGCGAACAACGCCTGCGAGCGGCTCGCGATGCTGAGGGAGCTGCACGGCGAGCACTAGGAGGTCGCGCGAGGTGCGACGCGCTTCAGGGATCCCCGCCGGTGCCTCGCGCGCCGGCGGGGTTTCTCTTTGCGGGGACCCCATCAGGTTCCGGCGAACGGGGCACCTTCTCGGACGGCACGGGCGATGGTGCGCCACCGTTGAAGAGCGCAGTCCCTCCCCGCCACGGCGTGCGCGGCCTGCAGCAGCCCGGTCTCACGGCGCCCAATGCGGCCATCCAACGCGCAGGCCAGCCCGAGCGCGAGCAGCGCGCGCTCCTGCGTGGCGGCACCGAGCATGCGCAGTTGCCCGAGGAACCTCTGCGGATCATCGAGCCGCTCGGGGAGGTGCCCTTCGCGATGCGCGCAGCGGCGCTCGAGCTCGTGGAGCAGGTGCTCGAGGTTCGGGTGGAGGTCGCGGGTGCGGACGATGGCCGAGCCCACCGCGCGCAACAGCGCCTCGGCCTCCACGGGCGAGGGAGCCGGAGCGCCCGCGGGGAAGAGGAGCGCCACCGCCTGCTCCACCGCGCGCGGGCCCACGGCGCGAAGGCGCGCCTGGCGGAGGATGCGGAGGGTGACGATCACGTTCCACACCGCGGTCACCGGCACCGCGATGAAGGGAAGGAAGCCGCGCACCGCGGCGCGCCCGAGCATCCGCCGGAAGATCTGCTTGAGGACGAACTTCGTCGCCGCGAGCTTCGCCTTGTAGAGGAGCGTGAGGACGAGCAGCGCCAGCTTCGAGGACTCGCGGAGCGGATCCACCGCGGGGTGTCCGTCGCGCGGGTTGGGCATTTCCAGCGCGGCGCGCGCCAGCGGACGCTCGAGCCTCGTCCAGTCCCTCACCCCGGCGATGCGCGCGGTGCGGCTGGTGGCGTCGAGCGCGTTCCAGATGAGGAAGCTGATCTCCGCCACCGCGAACACCGCGGTCGTCCCCAGCACCAGCAGCCACCAGCGCCACTGGTGATCGAAGACCGGCTCCGGCCACCAGAGGCTCGCGGTGACCTCCGCGGTGGCGACCGCGCCGCTGGTGAGGATGCCCGAGAGGGCCGCCCGCCCACTGGCGAGCCACTGCAGCCGCCGGAACGCGTCGCGCTCGTGGCTCCAGCGCAGGGCCGCCTCCTCCAGCGCCGCCGCACGCGTCCGCACGAAGCGCGCGCCGAACTGCTCGAGGCGGGGCGGCTTCGACGGGGTCGCGGCCGGTGGGCTGCCGTCATCGACGGACGGCAGCGGCGGTGGAGAGGCCCGGGGTGACATGCCGCGCGCAGTGTCCACGCTCCTTGCGCCAACGGTCCAGCGGATGCGCGGCGGCGGCGGCTACTGGACGCCCCGCCTCGGGCCTCCTGGGAGCCCAGGCAGGCCGTTTCGGCGCAGGTACTAACCATGCGGTGGGGCACCCGCTCGCCCCCTGGAGCCCCACAGCGGCCCAGGCGGGATTTCGAGCCTCTACTTCACCGCCGCGGGCGGCTGCGGCGGCGGGCGGATGCTCGGGGTGGGCAGGCCGAGTCCTTCGAGCTGCTTCTGGATGACCTCCGGGTCCCCCACCAGCACCAGGCTCAGCGTCTTCGGATCGAGGTAGCGCTCCGCCGCGGCCTGCACCTGCTCGGGGGTGGCGCTCTCGAGGCGCTCCACGAGCTTCTCGTAGTGGTCGAGGTCATTCTCCTCCAGCCAGATGGACGCCGCCGCGCGCGCCAGCGCGTCCACGGTGCGGAACGAGCCGGGCAGGGACTGGACGAGCCCGCGCCGCGCGTCCTCCAGCTCCTCCTTGGTGATGGGCCGCTCGCGCAGGCCGCGCAGCTCGGCGAGGAACTCCTGCACCGACGGTCCGGTCACGTCCGCGCGCACCGACGACGAGGCCACCAGCGGGCCCTCGCCGCGACGGGGGCTCACGTAGGCGGAGGCGCCGTAGGTGTAGCCCTTCGCCTCGCGCAGGTTCATGTTCAGCCGGCTCCCGAACATGCCGCCGAACACGGTGGTGGCCAGCTCCAGCGCCGGCTGGTCGGGGTGACCGGCCTCGATCGCCGGGCGGCCCATGGCCACGATGGTCTGCACCAGCCCCGGCTTGGGGACGATCACCACCTGGGGCTCACCGCGCACCCGCAGCTCGGACGGGCGGGCCGGTCTCGCCGCGCCGCCCCGCCACCCGCCGAAGTGCTTCTCCGCCCACTGCCGCGCCTCGTCCAGGGTCACGTCCCCGGTCACCACCAGCGCCGCAGACTGCGGGCCCGCGTGCTTCTTCCAGAACGCCTGCGCGTCCTTCCCGGTCAGCCCCTGCACCGTCTCCGGCGTGCCCCCCACCAGCCGGCCGTACGGATGGTCCCCGTAGAGGACGTCCGCGAAGGCCCACTGCGCGAGGTAGCCCGGGGTGCCGATCTGCCGCGCGAGGTTGTTCAGGTGCTCGCGCTTCTTCCGGTCGAAGTCCTCCGACTTCAGCGTGGGCCGGAGCACGATGTCCGCCATCAGTGCCATCGCCTGAGGGGCGTTCCGGCGCAGCACCCGCGTGCCCACCATCGCGCCGTCGTACTGCGTGCCCACGAACGGCTCGCCGCCCAGCTCCGCGAACGCCTCCTCGAGCGCGATGGCGTCCCGCTTGCCCGCGCCCTCCAGCAGCGTCCGGTGCGT
>CAZCWA010000366.1:0-5638 GCA_964502265.1 uncultured Myxococcaceae bacterium
CCGCCCGCGTGAGCAGGCCCGTCGAACGCGTGAGCAGGCCCGTCGGACGCGTGAGCAGGTCCGTCGGACCCGTGAGCAGGCCCGTCGGACGCGTGAGCAGGTCCGTCGGACGCGTGAGCAGGTCCCGTCGGACGCGTGAGCAGGTCCGTCGGACGCGTGAGCAGGCCCGTCGAACGCGTCGGCATGGCCGATGGAGCGTCCGGCCGGGGCGGGTGCGGCTACCGGGTGGCGCTCTTCTCGGGGGCCTTCGGCAGCTTCGCCATCTGGGCGCGGAAGCGGTCCCGCCGGGTGGTCAGGGCGCTCTCGGAGGGCTTGCCGGTCTGGCGCTCGATGGCGGCGATGACCGGGGTGACGACCTTCACCCGCTCCTCGAACTTCGGGTGGGTGGCGCCGTAGGCCGCGTCGGGGGAGGCCTTCTCCAGCCGCTCGAAGACGCGGACCATGGCCTGGGGGTCGTAGCCGAGGATCTGCATGTAGCGCAGGCCGATGCGGTCGGACTCGAGCTCGAACGGGCGCGGGTAGCCGACCTCCAGCAGCGCCTGCATCTGCTCGTTCACCCACGCGAACACGGGGCCCAAGGCGTCGTCGGGCAGTCCGGTGAGGCCGCCGGCCTTCATGCTCTGCAGCGCGCGACCGGCCCTGTCGGCCAGATCCTTCGCGGGACCGGCGGCGGTCTGCTGCTTCGCCTGCTGGCACATGAACGCCTTCACCAATTCCACCCCGTGGCCGCGCTGCACGTGGACGATCTCGTGGGAGAGCACCGCGGCCAGTTCGTCCTCGCTCTCGAGCAGGCGCAGCAGGCCCGTGGTCACCATCACCACCCCGCCCGGTCCGCCGAACGCGTTGGGCTCGTCTCGGTCGAGCACGATGAAGTGGTAGCCGGCGAAGGGTCTCGGGCGGTTGGGCAGCGCGTGCTCGGGCAGGGTCGTCATCCGCTCGCGCGCGTTCCCCTCCCCCAGCGCCTCGGCGGCGAACCCCAGAAGCTGCCCCACCTGATCCACGTACCGGCTCACCGGGTGCGCGGGCCCGAGGTCCTTCGCCCCCAGCCGCCCCAGGTGCTCCGCCGCCAGCGCGCGGCCGAGGTAGTACTCGCCGAGGCTGGAGAAGTCGTACGCGGCGCGGCTCTCCATCCGGCAGCCGTGCATCGCCTCGTCCATCGACGCGGCGGCCTCCACCAGCCGTCCGGCCCCGCGCTTCATCTGGTCCACCGCCGGCGCCATCTGCTCCTTCGCGCGCCCCACCCCCTGCTGCAGCGACTCGCTCACCCCGTCCAACCGGGGCAACGGGCCCTGCTTCGCCGCCGGCCGCTGCGCCCATGACACGGGCCCGGTCAGGAGCGCCGCCGCCGCCACCGCCGTCCACAGCCGCCTCACCGCGCACCTCCTTCGGCGCCGGCCTCGGCCTGTACGTCTTCCGCAGAGGGCGAGGCCATCGCACCCCTCACCTGCCTGCGCATCTGGCCCTCCTCCATGAACCGGATCATCCCGCTCATGTCCGGCGGGAGCAGCCGCGCGCGAGCGATGGCGGAGAGGCGGCGTCCGGGCTTCTCCTCGATCTGAAGCGGCATGTACCGCTCGATGAGGTCGTAGCCGCGCTTGACGTCCCTACCCTCCGCCTGCCGCTTGCGCGCGACCTCCTCGCGGAAGCCGCCCACGGCGAGGTTGTAGTGGCCGCTCACGGTGGACCGTCCCTCCAGTTCCTTCTGCTCGAGCTGGAAGGCGGCGCGGGTGTCGGAGACGTAGGAGGCGTGGAGGTAGCCCACCACCTTCTTCCCGCGCTGGCGCACCGAGACCTGGAGCCAGGCGCCCTTGTCCTCCCCTTCGAGCCGGACCTTCTCCCCTCGGAAGACGGGCTGCGTCGAGGCCCGGGGGGCGAGGAAGGAGGGCTGCTGGACGAGGTAGACCGAGGCCTTGGTAACGGTGCGCTCGGGGGCGGCGGCGGGCTGGGAGAGGACGGCGGCGAGCGCGACGGCGAGGATCATCACTTCTCCTTCAGCGCGTACACCCCGTCCCAGTCTTCCGGCGGGGGCGCCGCCAGGTATTGGCGGCAGCGGGCGACGTATACCGCTGAAACCGGGTCGTCGAAATCCGACGCGCAGGCCCCGAAGCGGCGGTGGGCCTCCTCGAAGTCGCGGCGGTGGTAGGCCTCGAGCGCCTCGGCGAAGGGCGTCACCAGCGCCGCCCGCGGGTCGTCGTCCTTCCGGCGCGAGAGCAACTCGAAGATGCGGGTGGGGACCGTCTTGCCCATCACCCGCACCCGGTCCACCTCGCGGAAGACGAAGTCCTCGCGCGCGCGCTCCCACGTGGACTCGCCGGCGAGGATCACCGTGCCGTAGGCCTTGTTGGCGCCCTCCAGCCGCGAGGCGAGGTTCACCGCATCCCCGAGGGCGGTGTACGCGGCCTGAAGGTCGCTGCCCACGTGGCCGACCACCGCCTCGCCGGTGTTGATGCCCGCCCGCGCGGTGATGGTGTGGCCGAATCGCCTGGCCCACTCGGCCTGCTTCTTCGCCAACCCGTCGCGCATCCGAAGGGCGCTCTCGCAGGCCAGCGCCGGGTGCCGCGGGTTCGGGTTGGGCGCGTTCCACAAGGCCATCACCGCGTCGCCGATGAACTTGTCGAGGTGCCCGCCGGTCTCGCGGACGAGGCGCGTCATCTCGCCGAAGTACTCCTCGAGGAGCTGGATGAGCTCGTCCGGCTCCATCTTCTCGGAAATGCGGGTGAAGCCCTCGAGGTCGCTGAAGAGGACGGTGATCTCTCGGCGCTCGGGGCGGATGAGCGAGAAGTCCTGGGCCACCCTGCGCGCGACCTCGGGCGACACGCTGCGGCCGAGGACGGAGAAGATGAACTCGCGCACCTCGCGCTCGCTGCGGATGGCGTGCGAGGTGGTGAGCAGGAACGCGCCGCCCATCGCCAGCAGCGGACCTGCGACGGCGATCCAGAGCTGGCGTTCGATGAAGAGCCAGCGCGAGAAGAAGAGCCACCCCAAAACCAGCGCGCCGAACGCGACCACGTACATCACCGCGCCGCTGCCGCTGCGGAGCGCGCCGCTGAAGGACAGGGCCAGCACCGCGCCCGCAAGCGCGAGCAGCCCCGCGGCCAGGGCGTCCCACTTCGGGGCCACCCGGACGATGCCCTCGCCGCGCACCATGTTCACCAGCGCCTGCCCGAGGATCGCCCCGCCCGGCGTCGCCTCGCCGATGGGCGTGGGCCGTCTGTCCTGCCCGTAGCGCGAGGTGTTGGTGAAGATGACCACCTTGTCCTGCAGCTCGTGGATCTTCTGGACCGGCTTGCCCTCGTAGCGCTCGAGCACGCGCTGCAGCACGCGCCACGCGAAGATCGAGGTGGAGAGCGAGCCCTCGCTGCCATCCGAGTCTGGCTTGTCCCAGCGGATGAGCGAGAAGCCGTCCTCGTCCATGGGGAAGGCGAAGGCGTCGCCCACGTGGAGCAGGCCGTCGGCGTAGCGGAGCTCCCGGGTGCCGGCGAGCTGCATCGCGGTGGCGAGGGTGAGCGAGGGCAGAAGCTTCGGCCCATCGCGGGTGTCCACCCGGTGCAGGTGCGGCAGCGCGCGGAAGATCTTGTCGAGGTCCGGCCACGCGGCCACCGCCCCGTAGACGCTGGCGCGGGAGAGGAGCCTGGGCGTCGGGTTCTCGAGGCCGTGGACGGCGCGGACCTTCATCGGGTCGAGGCCCTCCACCTCCACCGAAGAGAGCCACAGGAGCAGGTCCTCGGCGGTCACCTGGTACTGGTTCTCCTGCGTGGTCCGCGGCCGGCTCACCAGCTCTGCGCCCGCGGCGCGATCCTGCAGGCGGACGATGGAGCGGGCGTGCTCGGGCTCCTTCACCATCGCCCACACCTGGGTGTTGGTCCCCGCGGGGATGGCCAGCGCCGGGTGGCCGGAGGTCAAGACCTCGCGGACGACGTCCGCCACCTGCGACCGCGAGGCGACCTGTTCGACGAGGACGATGTTCTTGAGCAGCCCTTCTGCCGGGGTGGCGCTGCGGCGCTCCTCCTTCACCCCGAAGGCCAGGGCGGTCTTCCCCGGCGAGGCGTCGAGCAGGGTGCGGAAGGCGGTGTCGTCGTCGGAGTCGTGGGGGCTGACCCCGTAGGTCGACGGCAGGTCGGAGGCGCAGTGGCGGGGGGAGAGGTGCGGGTAGAGGAAGTCGAGCACCACCGACTTCGCGCCCTGCTGCACCATCTCCTGGACCATGGCGCCGACGATCTCGCGCGGCCACGGCTGGGCGTTGATGCCCGGGTTCATCGAGTCCGCGGCGGCGTCCAGCGTCTTGTCGTCGAGGGCGACGATCACCACGTCCCGCGAGGGCTCCGACACCCGGCCCAGCTCGCGGGCCCGCCAGTCGTACCCGCGCAGCTCCAGGCTCTCCACCAGCCGGCGCGCCTGCAGGTGCAGGGGCACGTCGCTCTCGTGCTCGTCCCACGCCACCCGCGGCGCGCGGAAATAGACGAGCACCCCGAAGAGGGCACCGAACAGGGCTGCGGAGGCGAGGGCAAAGCCGAACCGGCGCAGGAAGCGGCGCGCGGTCGACGAGCCCTTGGGTTGGATCACCCGCGGAGGATACCCCGAGGTCTGTCGTGCGGTGAGGGCGAGTGCGTGGCGCGCTGCTATGGTCCCTGGCCGGCCGGACGCGCAGCGAGCACCGACAAAGAGGATCACCCGATGAACTTCAAGCCCCTGCTGATGGTGGGCCTGCTCTGCAGCCTGGCTGCCTGTGACTTCGAGACCACCGGCCAGCAGCTCCAGTCCTCGCGGGTGATGGTGGCCACCGTGCTCGCCACCCCGGCGGTGGACCTGCAGCCGGCGGCACTGGTCGGGTTCGACGGCGGGTTCGACGCCGGGATCCTCGATGGGGACGCGGGCGTGGAGGTCGATCTGGACGGCGGCACGGTCACCCTCCCGCCGCAGACGCTGGGGACCGTGTTCTTCGGCGCGCGCGATCCCCAGTCGCTGGACGCGCCGCCCTCCGCGCTGGCGGGCGGGCAGGCGAGCCTGACGGTGGGAAACAAGCCGCCGGTGGCGCTGCCGGAGAAGGGCGAGGGCCGCTACGAGCAGACCAGCGGCGAGGACGAGGGGCTCACCTACGAGACCGGCGCCACCTACGTCTTCCGGGTGGTGCACGGGGGCGAGACGTACGTGGGCCGGGTGGAGAACGCGCCGCAGCTGGAGCAGATCCCCGCCTTCCACCCGCCGCAGGGCTTCATCGAGCACGACGTGGGACAGGCCTTCACCTTCGAGCGCCCCACCCCACCGCAAGGTCAGGACAGGAACCTGGCCTTCATCAACGTGGTCCCGGTCGGCGCGAACGGCGAGAAGGGCGGCGTGACCTGGACCAACGTGCCGACGAAGCCGAAGGACTTCCTCGACCTCATCGCCAACCCGGGCCGATTCCGCGAGGGCACCGTCACCGTCCCCGGCTCAGCCTTCCCCGAGAGCGGCAAGACGTACCTGCTGATGATGCAGTCGGTGAAGCTCGGGCGCGCGGAGTCCTCCAACCTCTTCGCCGGCTCGGCGCTCATCGCCGGCACCGCCGAGGTGGCCGTCTTCCGGACCCGGTAGGCGCGCGTCGCTACTCGGAGGTGAGGGACAGCTCGAGCCTGCCCTCGAGCTTCAGGCGGAGCAGGTG
>CAZCWA010000367.1:0-5638 GCA_964502265.1 uncultured Myxococcaceae bacterium
TATGGCCGGTGGGACACGAGGACGCGCACGCACGCCCAAAGCGCCGAAACGCAGATCCACCCACCTGCCGAACGGGGATGGTCGGAGGGCGCCGACGACGTCGACGTGTCGTCGATCCTTCAGGGGCTCTCGCAGGTGGAAGCGCCGGTGCTGGTCGTCGGTGGAGAGCACGACGCGGTCACGGGATTGCGCTCCGTCGAGAGGGTGGCGCGTTCCTTTCCGAACGCGCGGACCCAGGTGATCTCCGGCGCGGGTCACTTCCCCTGGGTCGACCAGCCCGAGGCGTTCGGACATGCCGTGCGCGCGTTTCTCAGGCGGTTCGCGTAGCGTCGCGCCGGTGCTCGTCTCCTCCCAGTGCCCGTACTGCGGCGAACCCATCGAGCTGCACGTGGATGAGGCCGCCGGCGGGAGCACCCAGCGCCAGGTCGAGGACTGTGAGGTCTGTTGCCGGCCCATCGACGTGTCCGTCTTCGTGGACGAAGACGGCGAGGTGAGCGTGGACGTGCAGCGTGAGGATGCGTGACGGGACCGGCTGGTTCGAAGGGCGCGCCACGGTCTGCACGTCGCGTCGCAGTCGAGACCGTCCTCCATCGGGGACGCGACGTCCTGACCCGCGGACGAACTGAAGCGGACGCCGGGCCGGGAGGGCACCCCTCCCCCGCGCGCAGGAGAAATGGTGCCGCTGTGTCCACATCTGCTGTTGACGAAGCTCGCCTCGTAAGTGCCCGTCATCGCTCGGGTTCCTGCAGTCCTTGAGACAACGCCAGGTGTGGACCCAGCGAGCATGTTTTCCGCGCGCTCGCGGGCGCGCCCCTTGCTCCGGGCCAGGCCATGCATCCGATACGCGTCAGTGTCGAGGACCTCCTCTGCGCCGGGCGCTCGTTCCAAGCGCGGCAGGTCGTGCGTCGGACGGGCTATTCGCGGCAGTTGGTGAACCGCCACCTCCGCCGCATGGTGACGATGGGCGAGCTCACGGTGCGCGGCGAGCGGCGCGGCGTCTACTACAGCGCGGGACCCGGTTTCCCTTGGCTGCTGCAGGGCGTGGCTCGAGGCGCGGATCCGCTAGACCTCTGGGAGCGCATGGCGGCGAAGTTCGAGCGGTTCGCCTACGTGCGGCTCCGGTCGCTGGGGCGGCGGATGCACACGCGGGCGCAGGCGCGGTCGGCGATGGATGGCCTCGGCGACAAGGACTTCGTGGTCATCGACTTCGCCCAGGTGGACTCCGCAAGCGAAGCCTTCGCGCACGAGGTCTTCGTCGAGCACGTGTACCGCTACCGCCACCCACCGATGCCGATCAACATGAGCGCGGGCGTCGAGGTGGTGGTCGAGCGCATGCGCCGATTCGAGCAACGGCGGGACCGGGCCGACCAGCAGATACGCGTCGATCCCATCGACGGGCGCATTGTCGGCCCCTTCGTCCTGGCAGCGGACGAGGACTCGCCCGAAGCCGACGGGACCGCGCGCGACGAGGATGCGCAGCCGTAGCTCGCTTCACTGTCGGACTCGGGCGCGGTACTCCCGCTCGGCACATGATGAACGAGTCCCCGCTGAGGCTGACGTCCCAGGAGATCACGGACCGCATCTCGCGCGCCGTCGAGCGGAGAGAGTCGCTCATCACCGAGGGCACCGAGGCTCTGCGGCTGTTCGACCGGGCAGGCGACGGGATCTCGCGGCTGGTCATCGAGCGCTTCGGCACCGCGCTGCGCGTGACCGGCGCGCCGGAGCGTTCGGAGCTCCAGGAGCCGGTGCGCGAGATGCTGGGCGGGCAGGGCGAGCTGTTCTGGCGTTTCGGTCATGCGGTCCAGGGCGGTCCTCCGGGAGCGGACCCGGTTCGCGTCGTCTCCGAGAACGGCCTTCGCTACGAGGTCCGGCTGCTTCCGGATCGGCACACCGGGCTCTTCCTCGAGGCGCGCGATCTGCGCCAGTGGGTGCGGAGCAACGCCTCAGGGCGGCGGGTGCTCAACTTGTTCGCGTACACCTGTGGCTTCGGAGTCGCCGCTGCGGCGGGTGGCGCGCGGTCGACCACCAACGTCGACGCGGTCCCGTCTGCCCTCGCGCGCGGGCGCCGGAACTACGAGCTCAACTCGCTTCCCTTCGACGGGCGCACCTTCTGGAAGAGCGACGTGGTGAGCGCGCTCAGGAAGGCGCGAGCGCAGGAGGCCCTGTTCGACGGCGTGGTGCTCCACCCGCCCCCGGTGGAGAGCGGCGGCGGGCGCGGCCGGAGAATCGATCCGGTGCGCGACCTCTCGCGATGGGTGGACCTGTGCAAAGCGGTGCTCGCGCCCGGCGGGTGGCTCCTGTTGGCGTGGACGTCCGGTCAGCTCACCGATGAGGCGCTCGTCTCCACCGTGGACATGAGACCTCCCACCTGGAGCGGTACGGCGGGCGCGGACTTCATCGCCACACCCAAGCAGCCGGTGGTCCGCGCCTTTGCGTTCCAAGCGCTCTGACGCGGCAGGCGAATGCGCGCGCAGCCATTCTTCGATTGGCGTCACGCGTGGAGCTTGTCCGATCCCCCCGAGGCATCTTCGTACGGGCGCAAGAGCGTCACCTGGGTGGGGAAGGGGAGCTCGATGCCGTGGGCGAGGCACGCGTCGTAGACGGCCAGGAGCGCTGAACCCTTCGTCTTGATCTGCTCGACCTCCCCCGCGGCCGCCGCGAAGGCGAACACCAGGTCGATGGAGTACTCGTTGAGCGCGTCGATCGTCACCCATGGCGCAGGTTCCTGCTGCACGCCCTCCGCCGAGCGCAGCGCCTGGAGCACGATCTCCATCGCCTGCCTCGGATCGGCGCCGTAGGCGATCGACAACCGCGATCGGATCATCCGGACGGGGCTGTCGGTGTTCACGGTGATGGCATCCGAGAAGAGCTTCACGTTCGGGATGACGACCATGCCCCGGTCGATGGTCCGGATGTGGGTCGCGCGTGCTTCGACCTCTTCGACGCGCCCCTGGTACTCGCCGTCGCCGACGACGATCTCGTCGCCCCGGCGATACGGTTCGCGCAGCAGGAGGATGACGCCCGAGATCAGGTTCTGGAGGATGTCCTTGAAGGCGAACCCGATCGCGATGGAGCCCACGCCGAGGGCCGACAGCACGTTCGTCGGCTTCACGCTGGGGAACAGCAGGGTCAGGGCGAACAGACCGCAGACGAAGAGGACGAGGCCCTGTGCCGCGGTGCCGAGCAGCCGCCCCAGATCCTCTTTGTTGCGCCGCGCGAAACGTCTGCACACGAGCCGGGAGCAAACGCGCCCGAGCAGCCACGCGCCGACGAGCGCGACCACGAACGCAAGCAGCGCCGGAATGCGGAGCAGCACCTCGTTGATCGTCGTCCAGAAGCCCGACTCGACGCGATCCCCGGTGCTGCGGATGATCTCCTCCGCCTCCTCCGCACCGGAGGACGCGTTCGCTGCTGCGAGCAACGCAAGGAGGTTCATGGCTCGTCGTCCCCGCCCACACCTCCAATGTCTGCGTCTGCCCTGCCGCGGACAAGAGACCACAGGCGAGCAGCGAAGCGCCTGAATCTGCCGGTGCCGTGGCCCGGCCGGCGTGGCTACGATCCACAGGTGATGCGAGCCGAGCGCCTGCGCCAGCGAAGCACTTCCCGCACGTGACACGGGACGGCCTACACTCCCCCTCCGCGTGCAGGACGCCTCTCTCCTCTCCGAAGGCCCCCTCCCGTTCGGGCGCTATACGCTGCTCCGCCGCATCGGCGCGGGCGGGATGGGGGAGGTGTTCCTCGCGCGGGACGAGGCACAGGTGCCGCCGCGCGCGTGCGTGGTGAAGAAGGTCCTGCCGCACCTCGCGCAGAACCGGCAGTTCGTGGGCCGCTTCCTCGACGAGTCGAAGGTGGTGGTGAACCTCGACCACCCGAACATCGCGCACGTCTATTCGATGGGCGAGGTGGAGGGTCACTACTTCCTCGCCATGGAGTACGTGCAGGGGAAGACGGTGAGCCGCTTCATGCACCGGCTCCGGCAGCGCAAGCAGGAGCTGCCCATCGGGCTCATCCTCCTCATCGGCGAGCGCATGTGTCGCGGTCTCGCGTGGGCGCACGACGCGGCGGACGCGCACGGCAACCCGCTCCACCTGGTGCACCGCGATCTCTCGCCGGCCAACGTCTGCGTCTCCTACGCGGGCGAGGTGAAGATCATCGACTTCGGCGCCGCGCAGTCCACGCTCAAGGAGGAGCAGACGGCACCGCGGGTGGTGATCGGCAACCTCGCGTACATGTCCCCGGAGCAGGCCAGGAAGCAGCACGTGGACCGGCGCGCGGACGTCTACTCGACCGGCGCGGTGCTCTGGGAGCTGCTGGCGTGGAAGTTCCTCCCGCAGAAGGGCGACCCCATCGAGCGCTGGCGCAAGGCCGCCAATCCCTCCTGGGAGCCGCCTTCTCTGCACCGGCCCGACATCCCGCCGGACGTGGAGGCGGTGATCATGCAGGCGCTCTCCAGGGAGCCGAAGGACCGGCAACAGGATGCGGCGGTGCTCGGCGCGGAGCTGGAGCGGCTGCGGCAGAAACACGCGCCGGACGCGACGGAAGGGTCGCTCGGGGCGCTGCTCTCGAGCGTGTTCCCGAGCGAGAAGGCGGCGGAGGATCGACTGCTGGCCGGGCTCTCGCGTGGCTTGCCGGTAAAGGAGCGGCGGGTGATCGCGCCGCCCACCGCGGTCGCCTTCGATCACTCCGCGCTGCAGGCCCCCGAGGACTACCTCCCGCCCGATCAGCGCGCGACGGATCCGGGCGTGCCCCTCATCCACGCAACGGCAGAGGCCTCGCTCTCGGATCGGATCGCGGCGCAGCTCGACGCGCAGCTCGCAGCAGACGCGCCGGTGGTCACCCGCGTGGCGCCCGCAACCTTCACCGTCAGCGAGTCGCGCGCCGTCTTCGGGATGAGCATCTCGGCTTCGGGTGAGGAGGCCCGGCCCGCCTGGGTCCGCGAGATCGAAGGCCTGCACACCGGCGACTCCTTCGACGAGGATGAAGATGGACCGGCCGTGTACGACACCGCCGAGGCGCTCGCGGGAACGCCTCCCTTCTTGCCCGCGTGGCTCCTCTATCTGGCGGCGTTCATGGGCGCCTTGGGCACAGGCTTCCTGCTCGTGTGGGGGCTGCTCGGATAGGCGCGCGCCGCGATCCTGCTAGAGTCCCCCGAGCGCGTACGCCATGAGCCTCGCCCACCTCGCCAGCCTCCTCCTCGCGGCCGCGCCGCCCGCCGCCGACGCTCCGGTCTCCCATGCGCCGCTCGCGGTGAAGGTGGGCGCAGTCGGCCTCGCGCCGCAGCAGGTAGAGACGATGCAGCGGGCGACGCTCGCGGTGCTCTCGCAGATGGTTCCGTGGGATTTGCGTGACGCCTCCGGTGAAGGTGAGCCGTGTGCGGACGAGGCGTGTCTGGTCGCGCTCGCGGGTGCGGGCTACGCGGTGGAGCTCACCGCCGGCATCTCGGAGGAGCGGACGCTGGAGTTGCGCGCGGCGTTCGTGGATCCGGGCAGCGGTCAGCTCGTGCGCAAGACCGTTCGCGGCGGCTCCCTGCAGCAGCCGGAGCGCGCGCTGCAGCTCGTGCTCGATGCGGCGCTGCCCGCATGGACGCGCAAGGGTCAGGCCAGCGTGGCGGTGGAGGCGCCGCACGACTCGGTGGTGA
>CAZCWA010000368.1:0-5624 GCA_964502265.1 uncultured Myxococcaceae bacterium
GGTCTCCGGCGACGCCTGCCGGGGCTCGCAGGCGTTGGGCTTGCCCAGCCGGCACGCAGGCCCCGTGTTCACGCAGGTGCCCGCGCCGCAGCGCTCGTGGCCCAGCTCCACCGGATCGTCGATGACGCCGTTGCAGTCGTTGTCCTTGCCGTCGCAGATCTCCTGCGAAGGACCGACCTCGCCCACGCACTCGCCCCACAGACCGTCGTCGCCGCAGGTCTGCACGCCGCGCTGACACGGAGGCACGATCACCCGGGTCCCCCCGTCCGGCAGGTCCAGCGAGTACGAGTAGCAGAGCCGCGCGGTTCCCGGGTTGCACGCGAGCCCATCGTCGATGAGGCCGTTGCAGTCGTTGTCGCGGTTGTCCGCCACCTCCTCCGAAGGCTCACCGGGCACGCACGTCTGCGGACGTCCCATGACGCAGGCCGAAATCTGGCGGAAGCACTCACCCTGCCCGCAGAAGAGGGAGCCCAGGCCGTCGTCCTCCACACCATCGCAGTCGTTGTCGAGCCCGTCGCACACCTCGGGCTGCGGCCCCTGGATGCTCACGCAGACGTGCCCGCCGGAGATGCACTGCAGCATGCCCTTGCGGCACTCACCGCGCTCCTCCGGAACCTCGCACGTCGCCATCCCGCCGCCGGGGTTGCCCTCGTCGGTCTCCCCGTCGCAGTTGTTGTCCAGCCCGTCGCACCGCTCCGGCGCCGGGGTGCGCTGCTCGCGGCAGGCGCTCCAGAAGCCGTTCATGCAGACCTGGTAGCCCTCGCGGCACTCGCCCACGCCGAGCGTCCCGTCGGGGCCGGTGTAGCAGGAGCGCGTCTCGCCCTCCTCGCAGGTCTGGACGCCGGTCTCGCAGTCCGCCGGCTTCTGGCCCGGCGTGTAGGCCTCGGGGCAGCTCACGTCCGCGCCGATGGCGACGTAGAGCGAACCGGTGTCCGGGTAGGTGTGCCGCTCCGCGTCCCCGTCCACGAAGAGGAAGTAGTACGGGTGGCAGCCCGGCGGAATCGCGTCCGGGTCAGCGAAGCGCGCCTCATAGGTGCCGTTGTCGTCGTAGCCCCACTCGCGGGTCATGTCGAAGCAGTGCCCGTCCACCACCACCGCCGAGCGCTTGGGGGCGGCCTCGCTCGAGTCGTAGTAGTTGGCCGCGAAGTAGACCTGCGCCGCGTTACCGGGGTTGTTGGCACCGTGCATCGCGCTGGCGGCGGGGATGCGCGGCACGCTGGTTCCACCGCTTCCGAACGCCTGGGTCCAGTAGCGTCCGCAGGAGTTCGGCGCCTGGAACATGCCCACGCCCAACTCGGTGTGCCCCGAGTAGATGTTCGCGCGGTGGCCGTCGCTGTTCATCCAGCCGCACCACACGTCGTAGGCCGACGCGTAGCCGCGGGCGATGTTCTCGCCCGACCAGGTGCTCATCCCCAGCAGGTTGTAGCGGCCGCCGGTCGAGGTGCCGCCGGTGCAGCTCTTCCCGCAGGTGTCGTTGTCGCAGCTCGCGGGCGCGGTGCACTCGACCTGTCCGCCGACGTTGCCGAGCACGCAGCAGCTCTCGTGCTGGAAGCAGCCGATGTCCGCCATGTGCTCCGAGGTGTAGCGCGCAGCGATCGTCCCGACGTGCGAGTAGGTCAAGGGGCGCTTCTTCACGTCCGCGCCCTGCTCCGCCTCCCAGTTGCCGCACGCGTTCTTCGATGCGTGCCGCGAGAGGTTGGTGAGCACCAGCACCATCCGCTCGTGGTCGCTGGGGAAGCCGTCGATGACCTCGCCCAGCGGCGCGCGCTGGGTGGAGCGTTCCTCGTTTTCGCCGTCTCGGACGGAGTCGCCGAGGTTGGGCGGGTTCTGGGTGACGCGGCCGCCGCCGTCACAGCCGAGGAGGCAGACGGCGCCGACGAGGGCGGAGCTGAGGAGGAGCCGGAGGTTCATGGCGGCTGGCGACGGTAGCACCGCGCACCACGAAGCGGCTCCACCGTTAGAGCAGGCAGGCGTGACGCGACGCGTTCCGGCTCCCGGAGGCTCAACCTCCCGCGAGCTGCGCTGAACGTGCGCCCAACGCCGCGGCCACCGTGCGCCAGACCGTGGCGAGGAGAATGACGGCGCCTCCCGCGAGCGCCCACGGCCCCGGCCGCTCCCCCGCGAGGAGGAAGGTCCAGACCGGGTTGAGCACCGGCTCGAGGAGGATGAGCAGCGAGGCCTCGATGGCCGGCGTCCGGCGCAGGCCGCGCTGGAAGAGCGCGTAGCTGAGCGCGAGCTGGAAGACGCCGAGGAAGAGCACGATGCCCGCGTCGGTCCCGGTCACCGCAGGTCCGGGCAGGACGAGCGCAGGAAGCAGCGAGGCCAATCCGGCGATCACGTTGCCGGCCACGAGGACGGACGCGCCCTCCTCGCTCACCGAACGCAGGCCCATGATGGTGAGCGCGAAGGCGACGCCGGCCAGCAGCGCGAGCCCGTTTCCGAGGAGCTGTCCGGGCGCGAGCTGGTCGAGGAAGAACATCCCCAGGCCCACGAGGAACACCGGCGCCGCGAGCAGCTCGCCGCGGGTGGCCCGCTCGCGCAGGAGCAGCGGCGAGAGGAGCAGCACCCAGAGCGGCGCGGTGTCCTGCAGGAAGATCGCGTTGGCCGCCGTGGTGAGCTTGTTGGCGATGACGAAGAGCGTGACGGTGGCGGCGTAGGCAGACGCGGCCAGCCAGGCCTTCCGCGAGGGCAGGCGGCGCGCGGAGGGCAGCACGGCGAAGAGCACGGCCGCGGCGACCAGCGAGCGGCCGGCGGAGAGCTGCCACGCCGAGAGCGACGAGACCTTGATGGCGGCGCCGGCGGTGGACCACAGGAGCGCGGCGGCGAGCACGGCGAGGCGGGACGCAAGCATCGGGGCGCGCATCTACCACCCCTCCTTCGAACCCGGCGAGCAGGCGGCCCGCGTCTCCACGCGGCTTGACGTCGCAGCGCGAAGGGCGATTTGACCCCGCCGCATGCAACGGCTGCGCGGGATCGTGGGCGGCGTCGTCTTCATCGGGATCTGCGCGGCGGCGTGGCTCGCGTCCGGCGGGGGCTCGAGCGGGAGCTCGGGCGGCTCGGGCTTCGGCGTGGGCTCGTGGGTGAGCATCGTGCCGCCGCTCCTGGCGGTGACCCTGGCGCTGGTGACGCGCAAGCTCATCCCCAGCCTGGTGATCGCGGTGGTGACGGGCGGCCTGCTGGCGAACGTCTCCGCCGCGCCCTCGAGCGCCTCCACATGGGGCAAGGGTCTCCTGGCCGCGCCCTCCTATGCGTGGTCGTCCATCACCGACACCATCAACCTGCAGATCCTCACCTTCGTGGTGCTGGTGCTGGCGATGGTGACGGTGGTGATCGTCGCCGGCGGCGTGCACGCGGTGGTGGCGGTGCTCTCCCGCTTCGCCCGCGGCCCCAGGTCCACGCAGATCGTGACCGCGCTGATGGGCATCGCCATCTTCATCGACGACTACGCGAACACGATGATCGTCGGGAGCGCGATGCGCCCGCTCAGCGACCGCAACCGTGTCAGCCGCGAGAAGCTGGCCTTCCTCGTCGACTCCACCAGCGCGCCGATCGCGGGCCTCGCCATCGTCAGCACCTGGATCGGCTACGAGGTCGGCCTCTTCGGCAAGGCGGCGGAGACGCTCGGCATCGCGCGCGACGGCTACTCGATGTTCTTCGACGCGCTGCCCTTCCGTTACTACTGCCTGCTCGCGGTGGTGTTCGTGCTGGTCAACGTCTTCTCCGGGCGCGACTTCGGCCCCATGTTGCGCGCGCAGAGGCGGGCACGCGAGGAGGGCAAGCCTTCGGCGGACGACGCGAAGCCGCTGGTGAGCAGCGGCCACCAGGCGATGGACGCGCACGGGCGGGCCAGGCCCTCCCTCGTCACGGCGCTGCTGCCGGTGGCGGTGCTCTTCATCGTGCTCATCGGCGGGCTGTGGTGGGACGGCGGCGGCTTCTCGCGCGGGGCGCTGGCCTTCTTCTCGCCCGGCGCGTGGCGGGTGGTCATCGCAGCCGCGGAGAACAACATCCTCGTCCTCGCAGTGGCGGCGGGCGCGGGCCTTCTGGTGGCGTGTGCGCTCGCGCTCGGGGTGGCGAGGCTACCGGTGGGCGCGGTGGCCCGCTCTCTCCTCGCCGGCGTGCGGGCCTCGGCGCTGCCCCTCCTCATCCTCGTGCTCGCGTGGTCGCTCAAGGGCGCGTGCGATGCGCTGGAGACCGGCACCTTCCTCGCCGGCATCGTCTCCGGGGTCGTCTCGCCCATGTGGTTCCCCGCGGTCGTCTTCCTCGTCGCCGGCGTCACCGCGTTCGCCACCGGCACGAGCTGGGGGACGATGGCGATCCTCATCCCCACCGCGACGCCGGTGGCGCTGCAGCTCGACGGCGGCACCTATGGCCTGGTGACGATGATGAGCCTCGCCGCGGTGCTCGACGGCGCCATCTGGGGCGACCACTGCTCGCCCATCTCCGACACCACGCTGATGAGCTCCATCTCGTCGTCGTGCGACCACCTGCACCACGTGCGCACGCAGCTCCCGTATGCCCTCGTCATCGCCGCGTGTGCCTTGTTCGCCGGATATCTGCCCGCCGCCTCGGGCCTGCCGTCCTGGGCCGGGCTCGCCGCAGGGAGCGCGATCATCGTGGGCGTGTTCTACGGGGTCGGCCGGAGGCAGGACGAGCCCGCGGTCTCCACCGTGTCCGGTTCACGCCCGGCCGCGCACTGAGGCGCCTGCAAAGAAACGCTGCGGTGTGACTTCAGCGCCTGACGAACCGGGTGGGCTCTTCCGCGATGCGTGCGGCGGCCTCGCGGGAAGGTGTGCCCACCGCGGGCGCAGCCCTCGTGACCTCCTGGGGCCTCGGGGCGAGGATGCGGTCGTAGCGTGAGAGCTCCGCGAGCCGCTCGGGGAAACAGGAGGCCATCGTCCGCGACAGCTCGGTCTCGGAGGTGGGCGGGACGACCGCCTCCAGCGCATCCCGCAGCTCGAGGGCGGAGGCGAAGCGCTCCTTCGGGTCCTTCTCGAACGCGCGCGCGAGCACGCTCCAGAGCGCGGCCGAGATCTCCGGCGCGTCCTTCGGCGGCCGCGAGCAGATCGCCTCCATCGTCTTCGTGTCATCGGACTCGTCGAACGGAAGGCGTCCGGTGAGCCCCTCGTAGAGGATGGTCGCCATCGAGAAGAGGTCGCTGCGCCGGTCGAGCGGATCGCCCATCGCCTGCTCCGGAGACATGTAGAGCGGCTTGCCCTTCACGATGCCCGGCAGCGTCACCGTGCGCTGCATCCGCGCCTTGGCCACGCCGAAGTCGAGCAGCTTCACCACGCCGTCGAAGCCGACCATCAGGTTGTGCGGCGAGAGGTCGCGGTGCACCAGCCCCATGTGGGTTCCGTCTTCGCCGCGGACCTCGTGCGCCGCGTGCAGCCCGCCCAGCGCCTGCGCCACGATCCCCACCGCGAGCGAAGGATCCAGCCGTCCGCGCTTGTCGATCAGGTGGCTCATGTCCACGCCGCGGACCAGCTCCATGGCGATGTAGTAGGCGCCGCCCGCCTGGCCGAAGTCGTGGATGGTGACGAGGTTCGGATGCGACAGCCGCAGGCCGATGCGCGCCTCGTCGAGGAACTGCTGCACCATCTGCGGCTCCGCGGACAGGTGCGGCA
>CAZCWA010000369.1:0-5624 GCA_964502265.1 uncultured Myxococcaceae bacterium
GCGAGGGCTTCGGGGGCATCTGGCGCGTCCTCCGCGTCCGCCTCGACAGCCGGCTCGGGGGCGCGTGGCGGCGCGTCCGGCAAGGGGGCGCCTGCGGCCTTCGACAGGCGCGTGGCGAGCTGGAGGAGGTGGGCCTTCAGCTCGGGCGGCTCGTGGACCTCGAAGTCGAAGCCCAGGTATCCGAGGTGGAACGCGAGCGCGTCCAGCGAGTCGGCGCCGGTGTGGACGAGGCAGCGTTCGGGGCCGGCCGGCTCGATGCGGACGGCGATGGCCGAGAGGCTTCGCTGCGCCTCGGCGGCGGAGGCGTGGAGCGTCACCTTCGCGCGGTGGCGATAGACCTCGGTGGAGACGGACCGGGAGACCCAGTCGGCGAGGTCCTCGGCGGGCAGCGGGCGCGGGCTGAAGGTGCGCCCGGGGAGCGGCCGCGGCGCCATCCGGTCCACCCGGAAGGTGCGCCACCCCTCCCGCTCGAGGTCCCACGCCACCAGGTACCAGCGCAGCCGCGTGTGCACGAGCCGGTAGGGCTCGACGTGGCGGCGGCGGGGCTCCCCAACGGCCTCCCCAACGGCCTCCCCAACGGCATCGGCCTCGTCCTGCCCCGGCTCGCTCCAGGCCTTCCGCTGGTTCCGGTAGCCGAACTTCAGCTCCAGGCTCTCGCGGCAGGCGGAGGCGACGGTGGCGAGCACCTCGGCGTCGATTCGCGGGAGCGCGTCCCCGAGCCGGACGCTCACCGCCTGCAGCGCCTGGACGCGCCGGCGCAGGCGTTTGGGCATGACCTGCTCGAGCTTGGCCAGCGCGCGCACCGCGGCCTCCTCCACGCCGGCCAGGGGGCCCGCCGCCGCCTCGCGCAGCGCCACCGCCACCGCGATGGCCTCGTCGTCGTCGAGCGGCAGCGGCGGGAGCTCCTTGCCCGCCCCGAGGCCGTATCCGCCGCCCACGCCCGCGGTCGAGTGGACGGGGTAGCCGAGCTCGCGCAGGCGCTCCGCGTCCCGCCGGACGCAGCGGGTGGTCACCCCCAGCGCCTCGGCCAGCTCCTCGCCGCGCCAGAAGCGGCGGGTGTGCAGGAGGGAGAGGAGCTGGAGGAGGCGTCCGGCGGTCTTGGGCATGGCACCCCGGATCATGCCGGATGATCGGGGAACGAAGCTGTCCTCGGAGCGCCTTAAACCCGCGCTCGAACCCGTTGGCCGCACTGCGGCTGGAGAAGTGCCATGAGCCCGTCCGAGAACCCGAATTCGTCCTCCCCCGGCGCCCCTCCGGGCTCCGCTCCGTTCGTCGCGGACACCACGCGGCTCACGCGGCGCAGGCCCTTCGTCCGCGGGCGCGCGACGTACTCGGGCAGTTGCCACTGCGGCGCGTGGCGCTTCGAGGTGACCCTCGATCTGTCGGAGGGGACCACCCGCTGCAACTGCAGCCACTGCCACAAGCACGGCTGGTGGGGGCTGTCCGTTCCGCCGTCGGACTTCCGGGTGCTGGCGGTGCCGGAGGCGGTGCGCGCGCGGATCGACGCGCCGATCGGCGAGAACGAGATCCAGCGGCTGCACTGCGCCACCTGCGGCATCAACAGCTTCGGCCGGGGGGACCTGCCGGAGCTCGGCGGACCGTTCGTCTCGGTGAACGTGCGGTGCCTCGACCACGTGGAGCTCTCCGGCGTCCCGGTGCGCTACCTCGATGGGCTCCACGACACCTGGGCGCAGGTGAAGGAGGGCGCGTTCGACGATCCCTTCACCGAGCGGATCGCGCGGTCCGCCTGAGCCACGGCTGCCGCGGGGTGTCAGCCCGCGGGGCTAGGGTGGATGACATGTGGATGATCGAAGTGGAGCCGGTGGGGGCGCGGGCGCGGGTGGATCGGCGGGCGGTCGGCACCGAAGCGGAGCTGCTGGCGGCGGTGCACCTGGAGGAGCGGGGGTACACCGTCCTCGATCGCAACTGGACCTGCCGGGGCGGGGAGCTGGACCTCGTGGTGGAGCGGGAGGACACGCTCTGCTTCGTGGAGGTCCGGATGCGCAGCCACGCGGCGTGGGGAGACCCCTCCTCCTCGGTCTCCCGCGCCAAGCAGCGCAAGGTGGTGCGCGCTTCGCTGCGCTGGCTCTTCGAACACGGCGCGGCGGGGCGGGACCGGATGATTCGCTTCGACGTCGTCACGGTGCTAGGGCGGGGGCTCAACGCCCGGGTGGAGCACCTGCCCGGCGCCTTCGACGCGGGGATGTGAGTGCCCGGAACGCTGTACCTCGTCGCCACGCCCATCGGACACCTCGCGGACCTCTCGGCGCGGGCGAAGGAGACGCTCGCCTCGGTCTCGTTCATCGCCTGCGAGGACACCCGCCACACCCGCAAGCTGCTCGACGCGCACGGGCTCCGGGGCGATCTCGTCAGCCTCCCCGCCTTCGCGGAAGGAGAGCGGGCAGGGCGGATCCTCGACCGCATCGAGGAGGGAAACGACTGCGCGCTGGTCACGGACGCGGGCAGCCCCGGGATAAGCGACCCGGGCGAGCGCCTGGTCTCCGAGGCGGTGGAGCGGGGCATCACCGTGGTGCCCATCCCCGGGCCCGCGGCGGTGATCGCGGCGCTCTCTGCCTCCGGCCTTCCCACCGGGAGGTTCCACTTCCTCGGCTTTCTCCCGCGCAAGGGACCGGAGCGGGCGGAGATCCTCGCCGAGGTCGCTCCCCTGCGGGCCACCCTGGTGCTCTACGAGTCCCCGAGGCGCCTTGCGGACACGCTCGGGGACCTGGAGGAGGCGCTGGGCGCCCACCGGCGCGCCTGCGTGGCGCGGGAGCTGACCAAGCTGCACGAGGAGTTCGTGCGCGGGACGCTGGAGGAGCTCTCCGCGCGCTACGCCGGCGCCGAGGTGCTGGGCGAGGTGGTGGTCGTGGTCGAGGGCCGCACCGGCACCGGCCGCTGGTCGGAGGAGGAGGTCCGGCGCGCACTGGAGGTGGGCCTGGGGAGGGGAGAGCGGCTCAAGGCGCTCGCCACCGAGGTCGCCCGCGCCTCCGGCTGGTCGGGCCAGGACGTGTATCGGATGGGCCTGGGCCTGAAGGGCTGAGGCGCTCCGACCGCGACGGGCACGACCGCGCCACAACGGCTATGGCACGGGCCATGGTCGACTGCGGGTGGGATCGCTTTCGCTGACCGACTGGCTGGGCGCGGCGGGCCACGGGGCGGTCTGGGCGTCGGCGATGGTCGCGGGGCTGATGCTCCAGGCGCCGACCTTCTTCCGCGCGATCCGGAGATCGCGATGAGCCCGGCGATGCTCCTGCCCTTTCCGCGGAACCCGCTCGTGTACCTGGTGCTCGCCACCGGCCGGTCGATGATGGTGGGCACGGTGACGCTGGGGGTGCTGGGGGCACCCGGCGGTGCCCTTCCACGCGCTGGCGCTGCGGCACGCGGTCGGGCTCGCCCGTCGCGAGAGGGCGCCCCTGTCGTCGGGCTTCAGAAGTTGAAGGTGACGCTGGCGTCGACTCGCCAGTGGAACATCTCGTGCGCGCGAAGCCTGCGCGACGGCGCGTCCACCCGGTGATCGAAGTTCGGGTTCAGCTCCGGCCGGTCGTTGAGCCGCACCACGCCGTCGTCGTTCAGATCCTCGCCCACCTCTTCGCCGGTGAGGGAGTGCTCGGTGGCGTAGGTGAGGGCGCCGTTGAGGCTGAACCCGAGGAACTCCGCCGCCCACGCGGTGAGGCCCAGCCCGCCGCCCACCTCGAGGTAGTCCGAGGTCATCAGCGTCTTGCCCAGGACGTCGGACATCGGGTTGTAGGTGCGGGCCGGGCCCACGTAGTTGGCGATCAGCCGCAGGTCCACGGCCACCCGCTCGTGCGGGCCCTGATCCCACGGGACGAACTCGGAGCCGAAGACGATGCCGCCGGTGTGGGGCGCGCGGGTGCCGGTCTCCGAGCGGTTCCAGAAGCCCTGGCCGCAGTTCTCGGGCGCCTGCATGTTCGCCTCGCTGGGCCGGTCGCAGTTCGAGTACCAGCCCGGAGCCCGCCACGGCAGCGTGTAGTGGACGCGGAAGTACGGGTCCGCCGCGCCGCGCCGCTTCGAGAGCGCCGTATAGAAGGTGTAGCGGTGGTGCCGGTCGCCGATGCCGCCGCGTGCGGAGGGCAGCGTCTCCGCGCCCGGGTCGTTCAGCGTGGCGGTGGGGGCCTGGTAGTCCACGCCGATGATCCAGTTCGGCTTCGACGGGTCCTTGCGCTCGTTGAACAGCCCGTACGCGAGCCCGAAGCGCATGTCCCCGAGCCCGCCGCGGTAGCTCGCCGAGGGCACCTCGAAGATGGGCTGTGCGCCCGCGTTGGTGGTGGGGCAGGACGGATCGTAGAGGGTCCCGTCCGCGCGCAGGCAGTTGTTGGTGATCGTCGAGTTCCCGGGGCCCGTCTCCTGGCCCGCCGGCCGCGCGTAGTCCCAGCGCTGGTCGCGGCTGAAGACGATGGGGAGGGTGTAGCGGAACTCGAGATCCGTCCACAGGCCCACCCGCAGGTCGAGGTCCAGCCGGTGCTCCACCTGCAGCCAGCGCAGCTCCGAGACCTCGCGCACGTCGCCGTCCTGGTGCCACTCGCGGACGATCTTCGCCTTGCGCTGGTCGCGGACGTAGCCCGCCGTCAGGTACATCCCGAACGGGTCGTCCTTCTCGAAGGAGGTGGCGAGCCGGGTGATCTCCGCCGCGTGGGCCTCGATGGGCGCGCCCGCGGTGATGACCGCCAGGACCGAGCCCACCGCCGCACGCAACGCCCACCGCCCTGCCGGTCCGCTCTGGCGCTTCACCGTCGTTCATCCCCTCGCGTTCGCGGTCGAACGTCGGGCGGACGCTAGTGCCCGCCTCCCGAGGGGTCAAGAAACGCGGCGATCAGGGCGTGCCGGTGCCACCGGCCGCGACAGGCCCCGCGAGCAGCGTCTCGAGGCGGCGGACCTCCTCGTCGAACTTCGCGCGCTCGGTGGCCGGAAGGCTGCGGCGGTAGGTCTCGTGCTCGGTGAAGGGATCGAGCACCTTCTCGCCCTGCATGAGCTGGTAGTGCAGGTGCGGCGCGAAGGACCGCCCCGTGTTGCCGCTCTTCGCGATCTCCTGGCCGCGCTTCACCTGCGTGTTGACCTGGATGTCCCGCGGCAGCTCCGCGAGGTGGAGGAAGATCGCCGACCGCCGTCCGCCCGCCTCACGCAGCTCGAGCGCGTTGCCGTTCACGCGGAAGTTCCAGTTCCTGCGGACCACCACGCCGTCGAAGGGCGCGCGCACCGGGGTTCCGTCCGGCGCCTTGAAGTCCACGCCCTTGTGGCGCCGGCCATCGCGCAGCAGCGAGGTGACCTGCTCGTAGTCGTCGATGGGCGAGTCCTTCAGCCGCTGCTCCAGCTCCTCGCCGGAGGGATCGTAGAAGCGCGGGTACTTCTCCGACTCGCTCTTGAAGAGGAACGCCTGGAAGGTGCGCGAGGCCTTGCCGCTCTCGTAGCGCACCGCGTGCACCAGCGGCTCCTGGCCCGCGCGCTCCTCGAAGACGACGTCGAGCTTGTCGCCCCGGCGCAGGTCGCCGGGGACATCCAGCCACCACACCAGAGAGCGCGTCACCACCTGCGTCAGCGCCGGCCCCACCGTCCTGCCCGCGGCCGCGACCACCGCCGACTCCAGCGGCCCATCGATGCGGGCCGAG
>CAZCWA010000370.1:0-2632 GCA_964502265.1 uncultured Myxococcaceae bacterium
GACGAAGCGGACCTCGCGCCGTACTTCGCCGAAGGGCACCTGCTGGAAGCGCGGACCGCGTTCGACAAGGGCCACTTCGCCCGCGCCCGCGAGCTGCTCGCCGAGGAGACGGCGCTGCCCGCCCGCTACCTGCGCGCGCTGGCGGCGGTGCGCGCGGAGCTGCACGGGCCCGCATCAGAAGAGATGGCCGCGCTCGCCCCGCTCTACGAACCCATGCGCGACCGCTGCCTCGCCCACGCCGCGAATGCCTTCGAGCAGCGCCGCCAGTTCGACCGCGCCTCCGAGCTCTACGCGCAGGTCCGTCGTGGATCGCGGGTGTGGGTGGACGCGCAGCTCGGGCTCTACCGGTCCTTGCGCGCGCAGGGGAAGCTCGACGAGGCGGCGGAGGCGCTGCACCCGTTGACCGAGCTGCGCAACCCCGGCTGGGGCCGCAACGTGCCGGCCGAGGCGCTGCTGGCGCTGGCGGAGCTCGAGCGCGCGCGGAAGCGGCCGCAGGCGGAGCGCGAGGCGCTGTGGCGCGTGTGGGCGCAGAACCCGGCCTCTTCCTTGTCCAGGCGCGTGGAGCGCAGGCTCGATCTGAAGAACGTCCCGCTCGAGCGCCAGGTGGATCGCGCCGAGGCGCTGGTGGACGCGCACCGCAACCAGGCGGGCATCGCGTACCTCGAGCAGAAGCTCTCGCAGTGGAAGCTCCCGGACCCGCTCGCGTGCCGGGCGCACTTCGTCCTCGGCAAGGCCCTTCGCAAGGAGCGCCAGCATGCCCGCGCCATCACGGTGCTGGAGCCGGTGGTCGCGCAGTGCCGCGATCCGGAGCTGCGGCCGCGCGCGATGTACGTGCTCGCCTCGTCCCGCTCGATCGCCACGCCGGACTTCGGCCCGAAGGTCTACGACGCGCTGGCGCAGGACTACCCCGAGCACTCCTTCGCCGACGACGCGCTCTTCTACGCCGCGGCCCTCGACATCCGGAACGGCGACGACCCCGCGGCGCTGGAGCGGCTGGAGGAGATCGGCCGGCGCTATCCGGACGGCGACTACGCCGCCGAGGCCCTCTTCAAGTCCTTCTGGCTCCGCCGCGCGCAGGGAGATCGCGAAGGGGCACTCTCGGTGCTCGACCGCATCGACGCGCTCTTCGCGGACGCCCTGGAGAGCTACGAGCGCGAGCGGTCCCGCTACTGGCGCGCGCGGATGCACGAGGCCGCGGGCGAGGTGAAGCCCGCGGTGCAGCTCCTCGAGCAGCTCGCGGTGGATCACCCGGCCACCTACTACGGGCTCATCGCGCGGCAGCGGCTGGAGCGGCTGGACCAGGCGGCCTTCGCGCGCGTGGCCGAGCAGCTCGTCTTCCCGCCCGCGTCCTCGGTGTGGCCGATGCACGCGGGCCCGATCAGCGACGACCCGCACCTGCTCACCGCCATCGAGCTCTACCGGCTCGGCTTCCCCGAGGCCGTCCCCAGCGAGCTGCTCGCCATCAACCGACACCGCGCGCCGCCCGAAGCGGTGCGGCTGATCGTCGTGCTGCTGGACAAGGCGGGCGATCCGCGCGCCGCACACGGGGTGGCGCGCACGAGCCTTCGCGGGGACATCACCGGGCGGATCACCGCGCACACGCGGCAGGTGTGGGAGCTGGCCTATCCGCGCGCGTTCCGCGAGCCGATCGAGAAGCACACGAAGGCACCGGGCATCGAGCCGGACCTGCTGCAGGCCCTGATGCGCGAGGAGAGCGCGCTCGATCCGCGGGCGATGTCCTGGGCCGGCGCGCTCGGGCTCACCCAGCTCATGCCCGCCACCGCGAAGAGCGTGGCCGCGCGGCTGGGCATCCGGAACATCACCCACAAGCGGCTTCTGGAACCGGAGCTGAACATCCGCATCGGCGCGGCGTACCTGGGCGAGCTGATGAAGCGCTTCGAGGGCACGCACGCCTACGCGCTCGCCGGCTACAACGCGGGCGCGGGCGCGGTGGTGCGGTGGCGGCGCGATCGCCCGGATCTCGAGGTGGACGAGTGGGTGGAGGAGATCCCCATCTCGGAGACCCGCGGCTACGTGAAGCGCGTGCTCCGCAGCTACAACACCTACCAGTTGCTCTACCGCCCGCCTGCCTCCCCGGCGACCCACACGGCCGAAAGGTAGCGGCCCGAGGGGCGGGCTGGCTATCTTCCAACCGCGTGGACGACGGCACAGGGCACACAATCGGCGCGCGGCGGCAGACGCTGCTTCGCGCGCTCCCCTCGGTAGACGAGCTGCTGCAGCGGCCTTCACTTCGCACGCTCCTCGCGGAACATCCCCGGGCCCGCGCCGTCGCCGCGGTGCGCAACGCGATCTCGAAGGTCCGCACCCGCGTGCTCTCCGGCGACGAGCGCGCCTTCGACGACGCGGACGTGCACGAGGCCCTCGTCGAGCTGACGCGCCCGCGCCTCGGCCGCGTGCTCAACGCCACCGGCGTGGTGCTGCACACCAACCTCGGGCGGGCGCCGCTTGCCGCCAGTGCGGTGGCGCGGGTGGCGCAGGTGGCGGGCGGCTACTCCAACCTCGAGTACGACCTCGACGAGGGCGCGCGCGGCAGCCGCTACGCGCCGGTGGTGGAGCTGCTTCGCACGTTGACCTCGGCCGAGGCCGCCGTGGTGGTGAACAACAACGCGGC
>CAZCWA010000370.1:2732-5623 GCA_964502265.1 uncultured Myxococcaceae bacterium
GAGGTCTCCACGCAGGCGCTGGCGCAGCTCGGCCGCGCGCGCGGGATCCCGATGTTCGAGGACCTGGGCTCGGGCTGCCTGAGCGCGCTGGACGGGATCGAAGGGCTCACCCCCGAGCCCACCGTGCGCGGCGTGGTGGAGAAGGGCGCGGACGTCGTCTGCTTCTCCGGCGACAAGCTTCTGGGCGGGCCGCAGGCGGGGATCATCGTGGGCAGGACGGCGCTGGTGGAGAAGGTCCGCAAGCACCCGCTCAACCGCGCCCTTCGGGTGGACAAGATGACGGTGGCCGCACTGGAGGCCACGCTGGAGCTCTATCGGGACGAGCAGCTCGAAGAGGTGCCCACGCTGCAGATGCTGCGGCAGCCGCGCGAAGCGCTGCGCGCGCGGGCGGGGAAGCTCCGGGAATGTCTGGTGGCCGAAGGTGTTGAGGCGGACGTCGTCGAGACCCGTGCCCAGGTGGGGGGCGGGGCGATGCCGCTCGCCGAGCCGGTGTCCTTCGCCTGCGCCATCCGGCACGACGCGCCGGACCGCCTCCAGGAGCGGCTGCGGGCGGCGGCGGTCCCGGTGGTGGGACGGATCAGCGAGGCGCGCCTGCTGCTCGACGTGCGGTGCCTCATGGATGCGGAGCTGACGGAGGTGGCCCGGTCGGTCGCGGGTGGCCTGCGGGGATGACGACGAAGGGAGACCAGCATGAACGAAGTCGCGGTGCTCAACTCCAGCGTGTTGGTCCTCAACCGGTACTACCAGCCGGTGCAGGTGACCTCGGTGAAGCGGGCGTTCTCGCTGCTCTACCAGGGCGCGGCCAAGGCCATCGATCAGCAGTACCGGCTCTACGAGTTCGCCGACTGGGCGGAGCTCGCCGCCGCGCACCACGACTCGATCGGGACGCTGCAGCGGCGGATCCGGATCCCGCGCGTGGTCGTGCTCCAGGCGTACGAGCGCCTGCCCCGGGCCCGTGTCCGCTTCTCGCGCCTCAACATCTACACGCGCGATCAGGACACCTGTCAGTACTGCCAGCGCAGGCTCCCCAGGCCCGAGCTGAACCTCGACCACGTGGTCCCGCGCGCGCAGGGCGGCAAGACGACCTGGGAGAACGTCGTCTGCTCGTGCATCACCTGCAACCTGCGCAAGGGCGGACGGACCCCGGAGCAGGCGGGCATGAACCTGCTCAAGAAGCCGGTGCGGCCGCGCTGGACCCCGCTCTCGCGCGGGCTGTCGCGGAAGGTGACCTACCGGGAGTGGCTGCCGTTCCTCAACCTCGCGGACGCCTCCTACTGGAACGTCGAGCTCATCGACGACTGACGCAGCCTCTTGCGTGGTTACGGGATTCGAAGGGCGGTGGTAGATCGCCGCGCCGTGTCGTCCCTCCCTCCCAACGCCCCTTCGCCGAGGCTCGTCGCAGTGGGCGGCGGCAAGGGCGGCATCGGCAAGACGCTGGTGTCGGTCAACCTCTCGGTGGCGCTCGCCCACGAGGGCCAGCGGGTGGTGGTGGTGGACGCGGACCTCGGCGGCGCCAACGTGCACACCTGCCTCGGCGTGCCCCAGCCGCAGTCCACCCTGAGCGACTTCGTGCTCCGCAAGGCGCAGAAGCTCGACGACGTGCGGCTGCCCACGCCGGTGCCGGGGCTGACCCTGATCGGCGGCGCGCACGACGCGCTCGACGCCGCCAACCTCAAGTTCCAGCAGAAGCAGAGGCTCCTGAGGAACCTCGCCGGGCTGGACGCGGACACCGTGGTGCTCGACCTCGGCGCGGGGACCAGCTTCAACGTGCTCGACTTCTTCCTCCTCGCCCACCACGCGGTGCTGGTGCTGCTCCCCGAGCCCACCTCGATCGAGAACGCCTACCGCTTCGTGAAGAGCGCCTTCTTCCGCAGGCTGCAGAGCGTGTCCGAGGAGCTGGGCGTGGAGGACCTGGTGGATCAGGCGCTGAGCTCGAAGGAGGGCGCGGTGCGATCGCCTCTGGAGCTGGTGGCGCGCGCGAAGGCGCTGGATCCCGCCGCCGGAGAGCGGCTCGCCCACGAGCTGGACGCCTTCCGGGTGCGGCTGGTGGTCAACCAGGTGCGCGGGCCGGGCGACGTGGACGTGGGCCACGCGGTGGTGAAGGCGTGGCGGAAGTTCTTCGGGCTGCAGCTCGACTACCTGGGCGCGGTGTCGTGGGACGACGAGGCCTGGCGCGCGGTGCGGAAGAGAAGGCCGCTGCTGCTCGAGGCGCCGAGGTCCGCCGCCGCGGAGGGAATCCGGCGCATCGCGCTCAACCTGCTGTCACTCGATGGGGAGGCCCGGCCGACTTGAAGCCGTACCGCGAGCAGACCTACTACGAGCTCCTCGAGGTGCCCCACACGGCGACCTCGGACGAGATCCGCGCCGCGTACGAGCGGTCGATGGCCCTGTACGACCCGGAGAACGTGGCGCTCTATCCGCTCGGGGATCCCGCGCAGGTGGAGGAGCTGAAGGGGCTTTTGCTCGAGGCGATGGAGATCCTCACCGATGAGGATCTGCGCGTGGAGTACGACCGGTCGCTGAGGCTGGGAGAGGGACACGGGGCGCAGGGCGTGGAGGCCGCCGAGGTCGATGCCCGCGCCGCCGAGGCACGCAAGCAGGGCGATGCGGAGACGGAGCGGAAGGCCCATGACGGGGCCGCCCAGGCGGGCGGGACCACCTCGCGTGCCCCTTCGGCCGTCCACTCCACCGCGCCGAGGTTCACCATCTCCTACATCCCGGCCGGGGAGGGCGGAGCGTCCTCGGGAGGGACCGCCAGCGCGCCCGCCGCCGTGTCCACCGGGACCCCCGCACCCGCCTCCGAGCCCGTTCGCGAGGACGTTGCGAGTGCCAGCAAGGACGTTGCGAGTCCCCGCGAAGACGTTGCGAGTCCCCGCGAAGACGTTGCGAGT
>CAZCWA010000371.1:0-1604 GCA_964502265.1 uncultured Myxococcaceae bacterium
TGAGCGCGAGCAGCGCGCCGAGGTTCGACTGGGTGAACGCGTAGGTGAACAGCGCGGCGAAGAAGACCAGCACCAGGTAGTAGCCCATGGTGCTCATCGACTTGCTCATGCCGGCGATGATGTCCCGGTGTCCCTTCACCGTCTTCGCGGCGTAGCCGTAGACGATGCCGGGGAGGATGAAGAGCAGGAAGATCAGCGGCACGATCGACTTCATCAACGGCGCGTCGAACGACGTGAGCGAACCGCTCGCCCCGCGCATCGCGGACGTCTCGGACAGGGACACCCACGCGAGCACCGCCAGGCCCGCCGCCATCACGAGGAAGCCCGCCCACAGCCCGTTGCGCTCGTTCGGGGAGAGCCGGTCCATGGTCGGCATGTCCTTGCCGTCGCCATCCAGCGCCACGCCCTTGAGCCGCGGCTCCACGATCTTGTCGGTGACGAACCAGCCGAGGCCGACGATCAGCACCGACGACGCGGCGGTGAACCACCAGTTGGAGAGCGGGTTCACCTCGCGGAGGGGATCGATGATCTGCGCCGCGGACTGGGTGAAGCCCTGCAGCAGCGGGTCGATCCCGGAGGGGATGAAGTTGGCGCCGAAGCCGCCGGAGACGCCGGCGAAGGCCGCCGCGATCCCGGCCAGCGGGTTCCGCCCCGCGGCGGCGAAGATCACCCCGCCCAGGGGGATGACGAGCACGTAGCCCGCGTCCGCCGCGGTGTGGCTCATGATCGCCACCAGGATCAGCATCGGGGTGAGCAGGGCCTTCGGCGTCACCCCGAGCAGCGCGCGCAGGCCCGCATTGATGAAGCCGGTGTGCTCGGCCACGCCCACGCCGAGCAGCGCCACCAGCACCACGCCGAGGGGCGGGAACTGGGTGAAGGTGCCCACCATGCTGGCGAGGAAGGTCGCCAGCGCGCCGCCGGTGAGCTGGTTCTTGATCTCGATCGCCTGGCCGGTCCGCGGATCGATGTCCGCGAACGACACCTGGGCGAAGATCGCCGAGGCGATCCAGACCAGCCCCAGCGCGACGAGGAAGAGCACCGCGGGGTCGGGCAGCTTGTTGCCCACCCGCTCCACGCCGTTGAGGAACCGGTCCACGAGCCGCGACTGCGGCGCGGGCGATTCGGAAGAAGGAGCAGGAGCGGGCATCGATGCGGGTGAGGACAAGCCAACCTCCAGAGAGGGGCACACTTTGCCCCACCCTCGCCGGCCCGTTCAAACCCTCATCCCGCTTCGAGCCCCGACAAAGGCCCGAAGAACCCGCCCGCCTGCCCTCCGTCAGAACTCGGCGTTGCTGCGCGGATCGACGATCCCGCACTCCTTGATCTTGTAGAGCAGCGCCTTGTAGCTGATGCGCAGCTTGCTGGCCGCGCGCCGCTTGTTCCACGCGGTGCGCTGGAGCATGGAGAGGATCGCCTCGCGTTCCGCGAGCATGGCCGCCCGCCTTCCAATGTCCTTGAGCGACATCTCCGACTCGGGGATCGACGGCGGGGGCGGCGGCGGCTGCGGCACCGCGAAGGGGTTCACGTAGCGGGTGGCCGGCCCTCCCCCCTCCCCGAACAGCCCGCTCGCCGCCGGCGAGGCGAGCACGTTCGGCAACGAGGCC
>CAZCWA010000371.1:1614-5620 GCA_964502265.1 uncultured Myxococcaceae bacterium
GCGCCACCAGAGGAGCCGGCGGCACCACCGCGGCGGACACCGCCGGCGCCGCCAACGCCACGACCTCGGTGGCGCGCGGCGGCGTGGGCGCGGTGGGCTGGGGCTCGGGGCCATCACCGCCGCCCCAGGCGGTGGGCAGGGACGGCGCGGAGGCCGGCGTGCGTCCCCCCGCGCGAAGCTCATCGAGCACCAGCCCCGCGTCGCCGAGCACCACCAGCCTTCTCACCATGTTCTCGAGCTCGCGGACGTTGCCCGGCCACTCGTAGCCCTGGAAGGCCTCGAGCACCTCGCGGGGGAGCTCGGCCACGCCGCCGCGGTACTTCCGCCCGTACTTGCGCAGGAAGTATTCGACCAGGGGCGGGATGTCCTCCTTGCGCTCGCGCAAGGGCGCGATCCGGATCGACACCACGTTGAGCCGGTAGAAGAGGTCCTCGCGGAAGTTGCCCAGCTCGATCTCGCGCTCCAGCTCGCGGTTGGTGGCCACCACCACCCGCGAGTCGACGCGCACGCTCTTCTTCCCGCCCACCCGGAAGAACTCCTCGTCCTGCAGGACCTGGAGCAGCTTGGCCTGCAGCCGGATCGCCATCTCGCCGATCTCGTCGAGGAAGATCGTCCCCTGGTGGGCGAGCTCGAACTTGCCCGGCTTCTCCGCGGTCGCCCCGGTGAACGCGCCGCGCTCGTGGCCGAACAGCTCGCTCTCCAGAAGCTCCGCCGGCAGGGCCGCGCAGTTCACCTTGATGAACGGCCTCGAGCGCCGCCGCGAGCGCGCATGGATCTCCCGGGCGATGACCTCCTTGCCCACGCCCGACTCGCCGAGGATCAGCACCGGCACGTCGGTGTCCGCGATCTGATCGACCAGCGCCCGCGCGCGCCGCATCGCCGAGGAGATGTAGATGAGCTGCCGCGCCTCGCTCTCCTCGGGCTCGCCCTCCGCGTCGGGCCGGATGATCACCCCGCCCTCGCCCTCCGCCTCGCCGTACGGGGTCACCGCCTTCGGCTCGGGGAGCTTCGGCACCGGCCGCCCGAACGCGCGCGCCAGCGCCGCCTCGATCTCCGAGCGCTCGAAGGGCTTGGAGATGTAGTCGGTGGCGCCGAGCTTCATCGCCCTCACCGCGTCGTCCGCGCCGGCCAGCGCGGAGAGGACGATCACCGGCGCGCCGCCGCCGCCCGCGCGGTAGCGCTTGAGCACCTCGAGGCCCGAGACATCCGGCAGCACCACGTCGAGCAGCACCGCGTCGAACGCACCGCCCGAGAGCATCTCCAGCGCCTGCTCGCCACCCGCCGCCGTGCGCACCTGGTAGCCGGCCATGCCCAGCAGCTCCGCGAGGAACCCGCGCAGCGATTCCTCGTCGTCCACCACCAGCACCACCTTCTGCTCCATCCCGTCGCCCTCCGTCGCCATGTGCCCCTCTCTCTAGAAGTCCCGAATCGAATGTCCCGCCGCCGCGCGCCCGTCCTCGCGCGCGCGGTCGAGGCTCTGGATCGCCTGCGCGAAGATCCGCTGCGCCGGCCCCACCACGTCGGGGAACGACGCGTGGCCGAAGGTCATCGCCGCCGTCACCGTGCCGCCCTCGCCCCCGTCCACCCGGAGGTGCCCCGCCCCCAGCCGCCGCTCCAGCCGCCCGAGCAGCTCCGGCAGCGCCTCCGCCGTCATCCCCGGCAACAGCGCCCCGAAGTGGTAGCGCCCCACCCGCGCCAGCACGTCCGCCTCGCGCAACGACCCGCGCAGAAGCGAAGCGCACCCGGCCATCAGCCGCTCGCAGGCGTCCTCCCCGTGCGTGCGGCGGAAGCGCGCGAAGTCGTCCAGCTCGCCGATGAGCACGCAGAACGATCCGCCGTGCCGCTCCCGCCGGCGCAGCTCGCAGCCCACCAGCTCGAGCAGGAAGCGCCGGTTGTACAGGCCCGTCGCATCGTCGTGCATCGACGGGCTGCGCAGCTCGTGGGCGGCGCGCTCGGCCTGCACCACCCCGTCGCGGAACGCCAACGTGCGCCGCACGAACGCCACCCACTCCGACGCCGGCGCGCGCGGCGAGACGATCCCCAGCCCGCGTCCCTCCTCGAAGAGGAAGGTGCGCCCGTCCGGATCGGCCACCTCGCCGAGGTAGACCACCGGCACCGCGCCCCGGAACCTGCGCCACACCCGGCGCCCCGCCCGCGCGCTCTCCTTCGGGTCCGCGTCCGCGCCGAGCAGGGCGAGGTCCGGGCGGAAGGCGCGGGTGAGGGGCACCAGCGCGTCGAGCCGGTTGAGCGCCACCACCCGCATCCCCGCGTCCCTCAAAGACTGCGACAGCCGGTCGAGCAGCGCGCCATCCGGCACCGCGAGGAGGACCTTCGCCCCCTTCACCGGATCCCCCCTGCGCCTGCGACGCCCTTCAGCCCTCATCCCTCACCTCGGGAAGTTTCTTCCCTGCCGAAAGCCCTCGGGCCCGACCAAATTACAGGTCGTTCCCATCCCATCCGCCCCGTTTCCCAAGCACGGAAGGCATTTGCGCATCCGCGGCCGGTCTTTGAGCAATGGCCATGCCACGCGCGCGCAGCAGGCTCTCGAAGGCCTCTTTGTCGAGCCGGTGGCGGAACTGGACCTCGCCGTCGACCGCCAGCACCGGCACGTCGTAGCGGAAGCGGCTCCAGAGGTCCTCGCTGCCCTCGATGGGCCGCAGCCGCAGCTCGACGGGCAGTCCTTCAATCATCTGCTCCACGCCCGCGCGCATCTCCTCGCAGAGCGGACAGCGACTCCTGGTGTAGATCTCGATCATCATGAGAGGCCTCCACGGCGACCTCGGCACCATGCCGCTCAAGGACATAGTCGCCTGGCTGGGCAACCGGCGCGCCACCGGAACGCTGGTGGTCGAGCGGGACGGCTCCCGGCGCCAGGTCGTGATCCGCGACGGCTGCGTGGTCAACGCCTCCTCCAACGAGCCGCGCGAGTACCTCGGGCAGTTCCTCATCAACCTGGGACGGATCACCGAGGAGGAATTGGAGCGCGCCTGGCAGACGCAGCGCCAGACGCAGGTCTACCTGGGCCGGATCCTCGTCAACCTCGGCGCGGTGACCGAGGACGAGGTCCACGACGCGCTGCTCCTCAAGCTGCGCGAGACGCTCCTGGGCGCCTTCTCCTGGGAGGAGGGCACCTTCTCCTTCGATCCGGGCCCTGTCGCCGGGCTCCCGGAGGGGATGCCGTTGCAGGTGGACCTCGTGGACCTCCACCGCGAAGGCGAGTTCCGCGAGACCGCCTGGCGGGCCATCCGCGGGGCCTTCCCCACCGGGAGCATGCGGCTGCGGCTGGACGAGTCGAAGCTGCCCGCGTGGCCTGCGGCAGGGAGCCTCGACGCGCGGCTGTTCACGCTCATCGCGCAGCACGCGAGCATCGACGAGATCCTGCTCGCCCTGCACGCCACCGACTTCTTCCTCTACCAGCGGCTCTACGCGCTGCACTCGCAGGGGATCGTGAAGGCGGTGGAGCCGTCCGCGCCGGGCCTTGCGCCCCTGTCCGAGCGAGACCTCCCGGTGGGCGAGGACGCCTCCCAGGCAGAGCTCCTCCTCGCCGCCGAGACGCACCTCGAGGCGATGGACTTCGCCGCCGCCGAGGGCCTCGCGCGCAGGGCCCACGCGCTCGGCGCCACCCCGCAGACAGAGGCCCTGGTCCGCCGCGCCGAGGAGGGCTTCACCGAGCAGCTCCGCCGCCACCTCTACGACGGCCGCCAGGTCCCCTCGCTGCTGGTGCCCCCCTCGAAGCTGAAGAGCCTCCGCCTCACCCCGCCCGAGCGCTACCTGCTCTCGCGGATCGACGGCGCGCGGGACGTCGCCTCCATCGTCCACGTCTCCCCGCTGCAGGAGGCCGAGGCCCTCCGCCTCTTCCACCGCTTCCTCGAGGTGGGCCTCATCGGGCTCGACCGGAGGTGAGGAGCCCGTCCGCGATTTGACACCCGCTCGCCTGGTCGCCCATCGTTGGCCTGACCCCAATTCCGGGGAAAAGCAGGGGGACGACGAATGAAGCGGGCACCTT
>CAZCWA010000372.1:0-5594 GCA_964502265.1 uncultured Myxococcaceae bacterium
AAGGTCTCTGCGGGCTGCCGGAAGGTCTCTGCGGGCTGCCGGAAGGTCTCTGCGGACTGCCGGAAGGTCTCTGCGGGCTGTCGGAAGGTCTCTGCGGGCTGTCGGAAGGTCTCTGCGGGGTGTCGGAAGGTCTCTGCGGACTCCCGGAAGGTCTCTGCGGACTGTCGGAAGGTCTCTGCGGGCTGCCGGAAGGTCTCTGCGGGCTCCCGGAAGGTCCCTGCGGACCATCCGGAGGGCCCATCTCCAGCAGCGATCCCTGCCTTCTGTCCTCGCCCGGGGCGCGGAGGGGGATCGGCGGGGACAGCACCGGCGCGCCCTCCTCGCCCCCAGCCGCCACCAGCTCCGGCGGGAGGGGCACGCCGGCCTTGCCCACCGCGCGGATGACGCGGCGCAGCGCGGCCTTGCGGCGCTCAGGCTGGGGGCTGTCGATCTCGTCGAGCTCGGCGCGCAGTGCGCCCTCCCACTCGCCGGAGAGCCTCTTCGCGCGCGCGTTCTCCAGCGCCCCGGAGAGGACTCCCCGGAGATTCTTCACGTTGCCGAGCAGGGCGAAGTTGCGTTGGCTCGCGTAACGGAGCGGGCCCACGAGGGCCTGGAGAGGGTGCACGCGCCGGGCATTTGTTCATAGATTCCGCGGGTGTCCAAGGCCTTCACCCGCGAAGACGGGCCCGACGAGCCGCCCCTGCTGCGCGCCGCGCCGCAGCTTGCGCCCGGCGAGATCCGCTACGTCACGCCCGAGGGCCACGCCGCGCTCCGCGAGGAGGCGGATCGCCTGCGCGCCTCCCTCGCCGAGGCCCGGTCGGAAGCCTCGCCCGAGACCATCGCCCGGCTCGCCGTCCTCGACGCCACGCTCGCGCAGCTCACCGTGCTGGGCCCGGAGAGCGCGCCGGAAGGCCGGGTCGCGTTCGGCACCTGGGTGGAGGTGGAGGACGAGGACGGCGAGCGAAGCCTCTGGCGCATCGTCGGTCCGGACGAGGCGTCACCTCGGCAGGGGCAGGTCTCGGTCAACGCGCCGGTGGGCAGCGCGCTGGTGGGACGGGAGGTGGGCGAGTCGGTGGAGGTCACGCTCCCGGGCCCTCGCCACGTGGAGCTGACCGTGCTCGCCGTGCACAAGACGAAGCCCTGACGGGCCCACTGACGGCCCGCGCTGACGACTACGAAGCGGCCGGCTCGTCCGGCTCATCCTCGAAGCGGACCTCGAGGATCTCGTACTCCTTGGGCCCCTTGGGGCTCTGGATGGTGGCCACATCGCCGGTGGACTTGCCCACCAGCCCGCGCGCGAGCGGCGAGGTGACGGCGATCCGGCCCTTCTTCAGATCCGCCTCCAGCTCGCCGACGATCCGGTAGGTCTTCTCCTCCTCCGTGTCCACGTCGAGCAGCAGCACGGTGGCGCCGAAGACGACGCGGTCCCCGGAGAGCTTGGAGACGTCGACCACCTCGGCGCGGGCGATCCAGTCGTTGAGGTCGAGGATGCGCCCCTCGATGTGCGACTGCTTCTCCTTCGCCGCATGGTACTCGGCGTTCTCGCGCAGGTCGCCGTGCGCGCGCGCGACCTCGATCTCGCGGCTGATCTTCACCCGCTCGGTGGTCTGGAGGACCCGAAGCTCATCCTTGAGACGACGGAGGCCGGCGGCGGTGATGGGAATCGAATCGCTCATCCGGCCGCATATAGGAAGGAGCGAGCGGACCCGTCAACGCGTCAATGCCCCGCGCGAAAAGCCCTTCGCACCCGCTCGCACCCGCGGGCAGGATGCGCGGCATGCGCACCCAGACGCTCCCGCTGCCGTGGCTCCTCTTCACCCTCACCTTCTCGGCGGTGGTCGGGGTGCTCGCGCCGGCGTGTGGCGGGGACACCACCTGCTCGGCGAGGACGTGTCCCGATGGCTGCTGCGGCGCCGACGGCCAGTGCCGCCCCTCCAGCCCGCAGAGCTGTGGTCTGGCCGGCGCGCGCTGTGACGACTGCACCTCCCGCAGGCTCGGGTGCTTCGACGGGACGTGTCAGACGTACCAGCAGCAGTGCCTGCCGCTCGAGCGCAACTGCTCGGTGGACGCCGCGTGCTGCTCGCAGGTCTGCTCCGGCGGGCTGTGCGCCACCGAGCGCTGCAAGAACCGCAACGCCACCTGCGACACCGGCGACGAGTGCTGCAGCGGGATCTGCCAGGCCCAGCGCTGCACCGGGACCACCTGCGGCGGCGCCGGCAGCCCGTGCGGCGTGGCCGATTCCTGCTGCGCGCCCCTCGTCTGCGACGTCTCCGGCGTCTGCGTCCCGCCGTGCAAGGGGGCGGGCGCGTCGTGCACCCAGGGCCTCGAGTGCTGCACCCAGACCTGCGTCCAGGGCGTGTGCACCGGCAGCCAGACCTCCTGCCAGACCTTCGGCAGCGACTGCGCGGTGGACCCGGACTGCTGCAGCGGCCTGTTCTGCATCGGCGCGCGCTGCGGGAACTGAAACGACGGAAGTCAGAAGGCGGCCATGGTCAGGGCGAACAGCGCCCCCCACCCGCCGCAGCACAGCAAGGGCGTGCCCAGCGCCCCGGCCAGCGCGACCGGGGTGGAGACCTCGTGCGCGGCGCGGTAGGCGAAGAAGCGGGTGACCAGCGCCCAGAAGGGCCACACGTAGACGCTGCAGAGGGGGACGATTCCGAGCGCCATCGGCGCCTGCGCGTAGGAGGTGGCGCGGACGGTCATCGCCCACGAGCCTTTGCCGCCGAGCATCCTCAGGATGCCGTGGTCCAGGCTCCCGCCCACGAAGGTGAAGCCCACCGTGAACAGGGGCGCGAGCACGCCCCAGACGACGAACACCAGCGCCGGCGCGAAGCGCTCACCGAAGGGCTTGTCCGCGTCCTCGGTGATCGCCATCGCGAGGAAGAGGGCCACGTAGAGCAGAGAGGTGGGCAGCGCGGCGATGAAGGACTGCAGCGCCACGAAGGAGGCGGCCTGCGCCAGTTGCGGCTCGCGCGGGCGCCCGTGGAAGGTCCGCACCGGCGAGATCATCGCCCCGAAGGTCGTGCGCCACCACGCCCGCCAGAAGCCCAAGTCCGCGCGCTGCTCCCACGGGACCTCGCCCAGCGGCAGGCGCTCCATGCACGGCGGACACACCCACTGCGCGGATGGGTCCGGTGTCTGCTTCAGGCACGCCACACAGGCGAACGCGCCGCAGCGCTGGCAGGTGTGCGCCGCCGACACGTCCGGGTGCTGCTGACAGACCGCACCGGCGAAGGCGTCCCCCTCCCCCATCACGGCGCGCGCCTACTTCCCGAGGTACGCCTGCAGCGGCTTCACCCCGAGGTCACCGCGCGCGAGCGCCTCGAGCCCGCCCACCGCCATCCGCGCGGCCTGGACGGTCGTGTAGTACGGCACCCCGTGCATCAGCGCCTCGCGGCGGATGGAGAAGCTGTCGCTGATCTCCTTCTTGCCGGTGGTGGTGTTGATCACGAGTGCGATGGCCCCGTCGACGATCCGGTCCACCGCGTTGGGCCGGCCCTCGCCGACCTTGAGGATGGACTCGGCGGGGATGCCCTTCTGCGCGAGGTACCGGTGCGTGCCGCCGGTGGCGACCAGCGAGAACCCCAACGCCAGCAGCCTGCGCGCGAGGTCCACCACCGCCGGCTTGTCGTCGTTGCGCACCGAGATGAACACCCGCCCCGAGCGCGGCAGCTTCACCCCCGCCGCAAGCTGGCTCTTGGCGAACGCCGAGGGCCAGTCTTCGGCCAGGCCCATGACCTCTCCGGTGCTCTTCATCTCCGGCCCGAGGATCACGTCCACGCCGCTGAAGCGCATGAAGGGGAACACGCTCTCCTTCACCGCCTTGTGCGGGAAGTGCACCTCGTCGAGGTGGCCCAGCTCCTCCAGCGTCTTGCCCACCATGCAGAGCGCGGCGAGCTTCGCCAGCGGCACGCCGGTGGCCTTGGCCACGAAGGGCACGGTGCGGGACGCGCGCGGGTTCACCTCGAGGATCCAGATCTGCTTCCCCTGGATGGCGAACTGCACGTTCATCAGCCCCACCACGCCGAGCTCCCGCGCCAGCGCGGTGGCCTGGTCCTTCATCCGCTCCACGATGTCCGGCGACACCGAGTGCGGCGGCAGCGTGGCGGCGGCGTCACCCGAGTGCACGCCCGCCTCCTGGATGTGCTCCAGCACGCCGCCGATCAGCACCCGCCCGGTGCGGTCCGCGACCAGGTCCAGGTCCACCTCGATCGCCTCCTTCAAGAAGCGGTCGATCAGCACCGGGTGCTCGGGAGAGGCCTGCACCGCGTCGCGCATGTAGCGCTCCAGCGAGACCTGGTCGTAGACCGTCTCCATCGCCCGGCCGCCGAGCACGTAGGAGGGGCGCACCATCACCGGGTAGCCGATGCGCTCGGCGATCCGGTAGGCCTCCTCCGGCGAGCGCGCCAGGCCGTTCTCCGGCTGCTGAAGGCCCAGCTTCTCGATCAGCCGCGAGAAGCGCTCGCGATCCTCGGCCCGGTCGATCGCGTCCGGCGAGGTCCCGAGGATGGGCAGTCCGGCCTTCTCCAGCGGCACCGAGAGCTTGAGCGGCGTCTGCCCGCCGAACTGCACGATCGCCCCGATGGGCTTCTCGCGCTCGGCGATCTCCAGCACGTCCTCGATGGTCAACGGCTCGAAGTAGAGCCGGTCCGAGGTGTCGTAGTCGGTGGAGACCGTCTCCGGGTTGCAGTTGACCATCACCGTCTCGAAGCCCGCCTCGCGCAGCGCGAAGGACGCGTGCACGCAGCAGTAGTCGAACTCGATGCCCTGGCCGATCCGGATGGGCCCGCTCCCGAGGATGAGCACCTTCTGCCGGTCGGTGGGCGGCGCCTCGTCCTCGTCTTCATAGGAGGAGTAGAGGTACGGCGTGTACGCCTCGAACTCCGCCGCGCAGGTGTCCACCCGCTTGTAGACCGGCCGGATGCCGCGGGACTGCCGGTGGTGGCGCACCTGCGACTCGCGCGCGTCCAGGATCAGCGCGAGGAACCGGTCGCTGAACCCGTGCGACTTTGCGATGCGCAGGACCTCGTCCGGCACCTTCTCGATGCTGCCGTACGCGGTGAGCGCCTTCGCCTCCTCCACCAGCTCGCGGAGCTGGCGCAGGAACCACGGATCGATGGCGGAGAGCGCGTGGACCTCCTCCACGCTCATGCCCTCGCGCAGCGCCTGGGCCACGTACCAGGGGCGGTCCGGCCGCGGGATGCGGAGGTTCTCGCGCAGGCTCTCCTCGCGCTCGCCCGGATCCGCGGGCAGCTCCGGCGTCTCCAGCGCCAGGTGCGTGCTCTCCATCGAGCGCAGCGCCTTGAGGTACGCCTCCTTGAAGGTCCGGCCGATGGCCATCACCTCGCCCACGCTGCGCATCTGCGTGTTCAAGGTGCGGTTGGCGGAGGGGAACTTCTCGAAGTTGAAGCGCGGGACCTTCACCACCACGTAGTCGATCGTCGGCTCGAAGGAGGCCGGCGTGTCGCGGGTGATGTCGTTCTTCAGCTCGTCGAGCCGGTACCCCAGCGCGAGCTTGGCGGCGATCTTCGCGATCGGGTAGCCGGTGGCCTTGGACGCCAGCGCGGACGAACGCGACACGCGCGGGTTCATCTCGATCACGACCACGCGCCCGT
>CAZCWA010000373.1:0-5586 GCA_964502265.1 uncultured Myxococcaceae bacterium
CCGCGACCGCGACGAGCAGTGGCGCCTGAGACCGCCTCTTCTCCTCCTGCGCGCGCCGGTGCTCGGGGAAGGCGGCGGAGAGGACCACCGCGAGGAGGAGGACGGGACCGACGAACGGGGAGTACATGGCGGGTGCTCTGCGGGTGCTCTGTGGACGCCGCGCTTCAGAAGCGCTGCGACTCCTCGCGCACGACGATGCGGAGCGCGTCGAGCGGGCGGGGCTCCCCGACGCGGTGGACGGAGAGGCGGTGTGTGCCGACGCGCGCCGGAAGCCGGCCGGTGAACGGCGGGTGCAGCGTGAAGTGGTGCTCGCCGTTCACGTGCAGCTCCAACGCGGCGATGCCCGAAGCCGCGCGGATGCGGATGGGGATGCTCTGGTGCTCGAGCGGCAGGTCGCTGAAGAGGACGAACTCCGCGTTGCGGCCGGGGAAGGTGAAGCGGACGGGCCTTTCGTCCTCCTCTGACCGCCCGTCCCCTCCGAGCGCCCTGCACGCCGCAGCGAGATGCGGATCCGGATAGAGGCCCTCCGCGCGGGCCCAGTCCGCGTAGTCGGGGCCCAGGTCCGTCACCGCTCCGGTCACACCCGCGAGCTCCCGGCACCGCCGGGCGAGGTGCGGGTCAGCGAGCTGCGCCGCATCGGCGACGGCGGCGTGCATCCGGCAGGTGTGCGTGGGCGCCGTCCCTCTCGCGAAGACCTCCTGCATCTGCGACGGACACAGGGGCCCCGAGCGCTCACCCGAGAGCGGGCAGATCGCCGCCGCTTCGAGGATCGATGGATCCCACAGGGGCGCGGGCCGGATCCCGGCCATGGCGGCGCGCATCACCTCGCGGAAGATGGGGCCTGCGCCGGTGATCCCGGAGACGCCGCGCATGGGCGAGCCATCGAAGTTGCCGGCCCATACGGCCACGGTCCGCTCGCGCGTGTACCCCACCAGCCAGTTGTCCGAGTACCCCTTCGAGGTGCCCGTCTTCGCCGCCACCGGGAAGGGCAGGCGCAGCGCGCTGTCGAGGCCGAAGGCCCGTGCCCGCGCGTCGTTGTCCGAGAGCACGTGCGTGAGCAGCGCCACTTCGGCCGCCGGAGCGAAGCGGACGGGACCTTCGCCCGGCTCCCGCGCAGGAACATGCAATATACTTCCGGTCGAATCCCGGGCCTCGCGGACGACCCTCAGGTCCGGCAACGCGCCGCCGCGTGCGAGGCCGGCGAAGGCGCGCGCGGCCTCCCACAGGCTCACCTCGCCGTTCCCCAGCACCAGCCCCAGCCCGTAGTGCTCGCTGCCCTGTGAGAGGGACTCGAAGCCCGCCGCGCGCAGACCCGAGAGGAGCCGCTCCGGTCCGAGCGCCTCCGCGATGCGAACCGCCGGGATGTTGTAGGAGTTCCCGAGCGCCTCCCGGATGCGGACCGGCCCGTGCTTCCGGCGATCGTAGTTCTCGGGCGCGTAGACGCCCTGCGGGCTCGGGAACTGGGTGGGAACATCCGGCACCACCGAGGCGGGCGTGTAGCCCTGCCGGAAGGCCTCCAGGTACGCGAACGGCTTGAGCACCGAACCCGGCTGCCGGCGCATCAGCACCCCGTCGTTCTGCCCGAGCCGCTCGTCGTCGAAGAAGTCCGCCGAGCCCACCCACGCGAGGACCTCGCCTGAGGCGTTGTCCAACACGAGCACCGCGGCCTGCCCCACCGCACGCTCCCGCAGCCGCTCCACCTCCGCCCGGACCGCGTCCTCCGCGATCCGCTGCAGCGCCCCGTCGATCGTCGTCACCACCTCCGCCGCGCGCGCAAGCCCGAGCGCCTCGCGCTGCCGGGTGAGGTGCTCCACGAAGTGCGGCGCGCGGAAGCCGTGCGAGGCGGGGATCAGATCCAGCGGCGCCTCCTCCGCGCTCCGGCGTTCCTCCTCCGTGAGCCCGCCCAGCGCCTGCATCCGTCCGAGCACGAAGCGGCGCCTGCGCTCGAGCCGCTCCGGACGTCGATACGGATCGTGCGCGCCCGGGCCCTTGGGCAGCGAAGCCAGCGCCGCCGCCTGCCCCACCGACAGCTCCGACGCGGCCCGGCCGAAGTAGCGCTGGGCGGCCGCCTCCACGCCGAAGGTCCCGTTCCCGAAGGGGATCCGGTTGAGGTACTGCGCCAACACCTCGTCCTTCGACAGGTGCCAGTCCAGCCGCAGCGCCCACAGCGCCTCCTGCACCTTGCCCGGCAGCGTCCGCGGTCTCGGCACCAACGCCCGCGCGAGCTGCTGGGTGATCGTCGAGCCACCGGCGACGACGCGACCGCTGCGCACATTCAGCCAGAGGGCCCGCGCCACCGCCCTGGGGTCCACGCCCGCGTGAACATCGAAGCGGTGGTCCTCCGCGGCGAGGAAGGCTTCACGAACGTGCGCCGGAATCGCCTCCGCCCGGAGCGGCCGCGCCTTCCCATCATCCTGGGACAGGCGCTCGCGCAGCAGGTGCCCCTGCCTGTCGACCACCCGCAGCGACGCGACCCGATCGTAGGAGAGCAGCGCCGGAGGCACCGGCCTGAGCACGAAGACCGCGCACGCCATCCCCGCGAGGAGGGCGCAGACGGAAAGCGACACGGCGAGCCGCGCCCTCCAACTCAACGCTGCGAGACCTCCTCGGGGAAGACGACCTCGAAGGTGCCGCCTCCCGAGCGGCCGAAGACCTCGGGCTCGTACATCAGCTCGCCGTGGGCGGGCCTGAGGACGAACTTCCCCGGCGTGGTGGCGCGCGCGATGAACGAGGTGGTGTGGACGCCCGGCGGCAGGTGGTCCGCGAAGAGCACCACCCGCGAGTCCCGCTGCTCCACGTGGTTGAACGGAGACCAGAAGCCGTAGAGCCACGGGTCGAACCCGTCCGCGCCGGAGCCCTCCTCGCCATGGGCCGAGCCGCCGGACTGATCCGCCTCGTCCTCGTACTCGTACCCGACGTCGCGCCCCTCCTCACCCGGCCGCCGGGCGAGCCCAGCAGTCGATGCCAGCGAGGTGTCCACCGGCTCGAGCCCCGCCGGCAACGGCACCTCGAAGGCGGCGTAGTGGCGCGCCTGGTTGGAGGCGACGCGCAGGCGCACCCGCACCAGCTCACCGGCGCGGAAGCGCGTGGCCTGTCCCCCACCTTCGAACGGCTCGAACCAGCGCTGCACGAAGAGCCCGTTCTCCAGCGGCTTCGTGGGCACCTCCTTCGGCGCGTAACGCAGCGTGGCCCCGTAGTAGAGGACCCCGGCTCCCTCCTTGCGGAAGGAGAGCTTCCGCTCGCCCTGCGCCTCGAGCAGCTCGCTCATCGGGATCCGCTTCGTCACCAGCGCGGTGCTCCTGCCCACGAAGCGCTCCTCCGCGATCGTCGTCCCACCCAGCGCCACGCGCGCGGCGAAGTCCGGCTCCTCCTTCTCCTTCACGCGCACGACCTCGGTGAGCCCCATCAGCGAGAAGGCCGCTTCCTGCGTGCTGCGCCACCGGCCGTCCTGCCGCACGCCGTTGAGGTAGTTGGCGATCTTCGACACGTAGGGGTGATCCGGCGAGACGGTGGCGAGCGTCTGCAGCACCGCGCCGGTGGTCCGCGTGTCCGAGTGCCAGAGCGCCGCGTACGTCTCGCCGTGGACCTCCTCGAAGTGCACGCCCTTCGGAGACTCCTTCGCGTGGTTGAGGATCTCCTGCATCAGGGTGCGCGCCTGCTCCCGGTTCCCGCCGCCGACGAACATCGCGTCGGTGAGCAGCGCGCGGGTGAAGAGCGGAAGCTTGTCGCGCCGCGCGTAGAACGGGCCGTAGGCGCTCGCCTGGGGCTTCCCGGTGCGCGCCAGCACCCACGCGGCGAACACGCGCGTGTCGTCCGGACAGGTGCGCTCGCACGGGTTGCACTGGCCCGCCACGACCTTCCGCAGATAGCCCTCCGCCCTGGCCAGCGTCTGCGCGTTCACCTCGAAGCCCACCTGCTTCGCGCGGTGCAGCGCCAGCGTCGCGTAGGCGGAGGAGAACGAGTGCGTGCACACGCTCTGCGACCAGTACCGGAAGGACCCGTCGTCCGCCTGGAGCTGCTCGATGGCCGTGAGCGTGCGCCGGATGACCTCGTCCGGATCCGGGTAGGTGCCCGGCGCCGCGGCCACCGGCCCCTCCACCTGCTCGGCGGTGGCCGGATGGAAGAGGAACCGGCGCAGCGCCGAGTCGGGCTCGGACGCGCTCGCCCACGGGATGCCGAACTTCGGCCCCAGCTCGCGCAGCGCGACGAAGGGGATGAGCCGCGAAGTCTGCTGCTCGAGGCACCCGTACGGGTACTCCACCAACTGGCGGAAGCCCTCGCCGAAGTTGCCCATCGCCGTCGACGCGAGCGTCACCTCCAGCCCGCCCTCCTCCGGCCGCGCGCCCTCCGGCGGCGCCAATCCCTCCACCCGCTCGTCGCGCGTGTCGCCGTAGGTGGCCACCGTCTCGAAGCCCACCGGCATCTCGATGGGGAGCTTCTGCTCCACCCCGTCCGAGTCCGCGCCGCGCTCGACGCGAAAGCGGAACGTCGCCTCGCCCGCCCGATCGGCGGTGAAGGCGAAGCGCACCTCGCGCGGCTTGCCCGGCTCCAGCGTGATGCGCCGCTCGGCCTCACCGTTCAACGTGGCGTTCTGCACCTGGGCGGTGACGGTGATCTCTCCCTCCCCCTCCCGCGCGTGCACCACCACGCCGGCCTCGAAGGTGTCCCCCACGCGGGCGAAGCGCGGCAGCGCCGGCAGCGCGAGCAGCGGCCTGGCCACGCGCAGCGAGTGCTCACCGGAGCCGAAGCGATCGTCCGCGGAGACCGCCACCGCCATCACGCGGAACGAGGTGAGGTTGTCGGGGAGCTTGAACCGGACGGTGGCGGTGCCATCCGCGCCCGCGATCACGTCCGGCTTGAAGAACGCGGTCGTCCGGAAGCTCGCGCGGAAGCCCGAACCCTCCGCGCCCGCCCGCTCGGCGCCGCCGCCGCCCTCCTCCTCGCCCTTCTCACCATAGGAGCGCCGCCGTACGAGGTGGATCAGCGGCTCTGCCAGCCGGACGCTGAGCGGCCGCTCGGGGAAGATCGACGCGATCGGATCCGGCGTCTTGTAGTCCGTCAGCCGCAGCACGGCCTCGTCCACCGCGAACACGGTCAGCTCCGCCGGCGTGCCGCGCCCCTGGTGGTCGCGCACCGCGAGCCGCACCGTGACCTCCTCGCCCGGCCGGTACTCCTCGCGATCGGTCTTCACCTCCACCGCGAGCCGCTTCGCCGACCGCTCCACGCCGAGCTGCACCAGCCCCACGCGCGCCGCCGGACGCCCGGGATCGTCACCGGTCTCCTGGCCTCCCTCGTCCACGCGCGGGCGCACCACCACCACGCCGAGGAACACGTTGGGCACCATCGCGTCGGTGATGGGCACGTCCACCGTGACCGCCGAACCCTCGAGGTCCATCACCCGCCGCTCGAGCACGCCCTCCCGCTCGATCGTCACCAGCGCGCGCGCCTTCGGGTACGGCGACTTCACCAGCACCTTCGCCGTCTCGCCGACCTCGTACTTCGCCTTGTCCGGCACCAGCTCGATGCGCTCGGTGTCGTTGCGCTGCCAGGAGACGAAGCCCGCGCCGGTCACGTAGAGCCCGGTGC
>CAZCWA010000374.1:0-5572 GCA_964502265.1 uncultured Myxococcaceae bacterium
GGGATGTACAAGTACACCCAGGAGCTCGAGCTGACCGGCAAGGTCGTGGAGAAGGCGACCACCGGGCTCAAGGACACGCTGAAGACCCAGGTCTGAGGCGGTTGGAATCACCCGCCCTCGAACGGAGGGCAGGCGTGCGCCCCGTTTGGGGCGCTTCGCTTTTGTGGATAGAGTCGCGCGCACCCATGTCCCGAATCGTCGTCCTCGCCGCCGCGCTCAGCCTCCTGGCCCTCACCGGTTGTACGGTGGAGCTTCACCACAACCTGACCGAGAAGGACGCCAACGACATCTACGTCCTCCTGCAGGAGAACGGGATCAACGCCGGGAAGACGAAGGACGACACGGGCAACGAGGTCGTCTTCACCATCACGGTGCCCAAGCAGGACGCGCCCTCCGCCTACCGGCTGCTCAACGAGTACGCGCTGCCGCGGCCCAAGGTCGCCGGCCTGAAGATCTTCGCCGACAAGAAGGGGATGATCCCCACCGCCACCGAGGAGCGCGCGATGTTCCTCGAGGCGATGGGCGGCGAGGTGTCGATGGCGCTGCACAAGATCGACGGCGTGCTGGAGGCGCGGACGATCGTGATGCTGCCGGAGACCAACGACCTCACCCAGCCGGAGAACAAGCCGCAGAACACGGCGGCGGTGCTGGTGAAGTACCGGCCCACGCCCGAGGGGAAGTCGCCGGTGGACGTGGAGATGATCAAGGGCTTCGTGGCGGCGGCCCTGCCGGACATGCGGGCAGAGAACGTGTCGGTGGTGCTCAGCCGCGCGGTGCCGCCCGCCGCCTCCTCGCCGCTGGAGACGCAGATGAAGTCGGTCTTCGGGCTGCCCATGCCGGCGGCCTCCGCGTCCACCTTCCGGGCGATGGTCCTCTCCGGCGGCGTGGTGATCCTCGCCATGGCCGGCTACATCATCTTCTCCTTCGTGCGCGGCGGCTCGGGCGGCGGTGGGGCGCCGAAACGTCCGCGCGGCGGTTCCAGGGCGTCGGAGTAGCGTGTCCTCGGCGTTGGCCGTCCCCGCGGAGGCTCCCGATGGGCCGGCCCGGGATGGGAAACCTCTTCCGGCTCCGCCTCCACCCGAGCGGCAGACGCGCGCGACCTGGCCGCTCGCAGCGCTGGTCGTGTGGGTCGTCGGGCTTCAGCTCTCCGAACCGGTGGCGACCGCCGGCCTCGCGTTGTGCGGGGCGGGGTGGATCGCTGCCAGCGTGCGCGAGGGCGCGAGCGGACTGCGCGAAGGGCTGAGGCGGTGGTGGCCGCTGTGGCTCTGGCTCACGTGGGCGGTGCTGGCGCCGGTTCTGGGAGGTCGTCTCCCGAGCGGGAGCGGGCTGGCGCGGCTGCTCGACTGGGCGGCCATTCCGGCCGTGGTGTGGGCGCTCGGCCGGGTGGGGAAGCGGCGCGGGACGGTCCTCCTCTGGCTCGCCGCGGCGGCGCTCATCGCCTCCAGCGTCGTCGCCGGGCTGCAGCACTACGGGATGTGGCCGCGGCCGGAAGCCCACGGGCTCTTGCAGAGCCTGAAGGTGCCGGTCCACCGCCTCTTCGAGCCCATCCCGGGCGCGGAAGGGCGCTACATGGGGCTGGGGCTCCTCTTCCACCGGCTCAAGTACGCGCACGTGGGCTCGCTGGTGGTGCTGGCGCTGCTCGCGTTCGGGCTGCACGCGCGGGGGCGGAACCGGTGGCTCGCGTTGGGCGCAGCGCTGTTCGGGCTCGGCTCCATCCTCGTGTTTCCGTACGCGAGAGCCGCCAGCGCGGCGCTGGTGGTCTCGTGCGCGGCGGTGATCGTGCTCACCTCGCGCCACCGCCGGCGCGCGCTGATCGCGGCAGGCGTGCTGGTGCTGATCGGCGTGGGGGCGATCGCGGGCAAGGCGTCGCTGCGGGCGCGGTTCATGTCCAGCCTCACCCAGGCGGGAAGTGGAGACCGCTCCTTGCTGGTGGGGTCGGGGCTGACGGCGCTCGAACGGCATCCGGTGTTTGGCCTCGGCGCCGGCCGCTTCCGGGCCATGGACTGGGTGCCCCAGACCGCGCCGGTCCACGTCCGCGAGCAGCGGGGCAAGGCGCACAACCAACTGCTGAGCATCGCGGTGGAGCACGGTGTCCCCGGCCTGTTGCTGTTCGCCTTCATGCTGGTGAGCCTGCTTCGCCGCATGCGTCCGGTGACGGCAGGGGGCGCGACCGGCTACGGCGCGGTGCTCTTCTTCCTGCTCCTCGGGTTCACCCACGATCCGTTGTTCCAGGCCCCTTTCTCCATGGCCCTGGTGCTGGCGGTGGGTGTGGGCGTGGGGGCTTCAGCCGGGCCTATGGGCCGCCCTGAACTGCGCCCCGAGGTCGACGGTCCGGTCCCGCGCGAGTAGGCTCGATTGCCACACCGTCGTTTCGCTGGTCGAGGCCGCCCCTGGAGCAGTTCTTCACAGCGCTGAACAAGCGACAGACGATGCTCCTGCTCACCGCGGTGACCTTCGGCGGCCAGGACTCGGTGGGGATCTTCGATCACCTTCCGGACGACGAGGGGGCCCTGCTGCGGCACCGCGCATCCGAGCTGCTGAAGGTTCCGAGGGAGAGGCGGATCCCGCTGCTGGTGCAGGAGATCAAGCGGCTGGTGACCACCCGCCGGAATCAGGCGTGGGCGGCGGATCCGGAGGGGCTCGCCCGCGTGCTCGAGAAGGAGCGTCCGGCGCTGGTGGAGGTGGTGCTCCGGGCGCTGCCTTTGGGCACGGCGGAGGCGGTGCGAGGGCTTTTGCCCCAGGTGCCTCAGGTGAAGCTGGTGCGCGAGGTGAAGCCGCAGATCCTCCAGCTCGTGCGTTGGCGGCTGGAGGAGGCGGTGGGCGCGGGGCGCAAGCCCGGGTTCAAGTTCTCGGACCTGCTGCTGCTCAAGTCGCGCGAGCTGCTCACCGTGTGCGACAGGCTGGGCGTGCGCGCGCTGGCCCAGGCGATGGCGGGGCTTCCCCAGGCAGAGCGAGAGGTGTTCCTGGGCAAGCTCGGACCGGATCTGCGGCCCCTGGCGGTGAGGGCCTCGCAGGCCGGGGCGCAGAGGCCGTTGGGAGAGTCGGACGCGCGGGCGCTGATCGCCCTGCACGCAGGAGAGCGCGAACCCACGGACGCGGTGCGCAGCGCGGGCGCCCAGAGGCTGGCGAGGGCGTGCCTGGCGCAGTCGCCGGAGTTCGCCTCGCGGATCGTCGAACGGCACCCGGGGCCGATGGGGCAGCTCCTGGTGCGGTGGATCCGCGAGGAGCGCCCGCGGGTCAACGGACGCATCGACGGCGGGCGCGCGGACGTCGTGGCCGAGCTCGACAGGCTCGAGCAGAAGGGCGTCATCGACAGGCCGGTGCGCCTGCCTCCGCCGCCGAGGCTCCAGCCGCCGGCCCCCGTCGCGCCGCCGCCCGCTCCTTCCCCCGGCCCGAGGGCCTCGTTGCCCGGTGGGAAGCTGCTCGTGCCCGCGCCCCGGCCATCCGCCGCCCGCTCGCCGTCCGCCGCGATCATCCCCCCGGTCCTCGAGCGCCCGCGGACACTCGAGCGGCCGCGCGCGCCGACGGACAGCGGCGCCGGACTTCCACAGGCACGAGACCCGTCCCAGGCCCCCGCCCCGGTCCCGGCGGCGATGTCACAGGCCACCGGAGGTCCGAGGCCTTCGATGAGCGCCGTCGAGCGCGTCCGGCTCCCCGCGCCCCGCGTGCCGGCGGCGCTGGAGCGAAGCCGGCCTCCGTCGCGCGTCGAGCCACGCTCCGGCGCACGGGAAGAGGTCCTGGCGGAGGACGCGCCGCCTCGGGAAGCTCCGATCGCCTCCCCGTGGCGGGATCCGATCGCCCTTCGTGAGGCCCGCCGCGCAGGGGTGGCGTTGCCGCGTGAGGAGCCGCAGCGGAGGCGGGATCCCATCGCGGAACGGGAGGCGCGCCGTGCGGGCATGGCCCCTTCCCCCGAGCCGGACCGGCCGTCCGCCCGCGGGGCCGAGCGCATCCCGGATCTGGACCGGCAGTGGAAGGATGCGCCGCACGCGCCGCGTCCCCGCACTTCCGCCGGACCCTCCAGTGGCGCTCCGGCGCAGCCTCACGGCCGCGGCCCGCGCTCGGGGCGGCAGGGGAAGGGGAGCAGCCTGGAGCACAAGGTGGTCAGGGCCCGCCCCGGTGATCCGCGCGTCCCGTCCGAGGGCGAGGGCGAGTCGATCACCCTGCCCGGCAACATCCGGCGGATGGGAGGGGACCGTCCTCCGGGGGGCGAGCGCACCTCGCTCCAGCGCGCGCCGCGGGGGCCGATCCGGCCGGGCGGGAGCAGCGGCAGCGGGCGCGGTCCGCCGGACGGCTCGCGCTAGCTTCGATGCGGGCGAGGCTCCTCGGGAGTCCTCGAGCCCGGCCGCACGTGGAGCGGGCGCAGGCGGTCCGCTGGCGCAGCCGAGCAGGCGTGGACGGGGTGACAGTTCGGGCTAGAGTCTCCGCGTGAAGGAGCGGACATGGCGATCGGCAAGGTGATCAAGGGAGACGCAGCGCCCTCCGAGCACGTCGGCGAGGCGCGCCCGGTCCTGCGGCCTCCCCGGGCAGGCGTGGTGAACGCCGAGGTGTACGAGGCGCACCAGTCCGCCCAGGCGATCATCGAAGGGGCGCGGCGTCAGGCGGAGGAGATCGTCGCCGCCGCCGAGGCGGAGAAGGACCGCATCCACGAGGAGGCGCGGTCGCAGGGCCATCAGGAGGGCCTGGCGCAGGTGACGGAGCTGATGGTGCGCGCGCGGCTTCTGCGCAGCGAGGTGCTCCAGAACGCGGAGAACGAGATCCTCGCGCTGGCCTGCAAGGTGGCGGAGAAGATCATCGGGCGGGACCTCGAGCGGGAGCCGGAGCTGGTGGTCGACATCTGCTCGGCGGCCATCGAGAACGTGCGCGGGGCCCAGCAGGTGGTGGTGCGGGTCAATCCCCAGGACGCGGCGATCCTCCGCGAGCGGCGCAAGCGGATGATGGAGCTCATCGGCCGGGTGAAGGAGATCGCGATCAAGGAGGACGCGGAGGTGCCCCGGTACGGCTGCATCATCGAGACCGACAGCGGGACGATCGACGCGCAGCTCGCCACGCAGCTCGAGATGCTGCGCAACGTGCTGGTGACCGACAACGCGAAGCGCGAAGGGCCGGCGTAAGTGGCGATCGATCTCTCGCGGTACTTCCAGCTCATCAAGGAGGCGCAGACCGTCCGGGTGCGCGGGCGCGTCACCGAGCTGACCGGCCTGGTGATCAAGGCGGCGGTGCCCGGCGTGCGCGTGGGCGAGGTGGTGGAGATCCGCGGCCGCAACAAGAGCTCGGTGCCGGCGGAGGTGGTCGGCTTCCAGAACGAAGAGGTGATGCTGATGCCGCTCGGGGAGCTGGTCGGCATCGGGCCGGACAGCGAGGTCATCCCCTCCGGGCGGCCGCTCTCGATCAAGGTGGGCGACGGGCTTCTGGGCCGGGTGCTCAACGGGCTCGGCCAGCCGATCGACGGCAAGCCGCTGCCGCCGGGCTTGATGGAGTGGTCGGTGGACCGCGACTGTCCCGACCCCTTCACCCGCCGCCGCATCGAGCGCCCGCTGCCGCTGGGCCTGCGCTGCGTGGACGGGCTGCTCAC
>CAZCWA010000375.1:0-5533 GCA_964502265.1 uncultured Myxococcaceae bacterium
CCAGCCGCTCGAAGATCCCGATCGCGAACGCCTCCTCGGCCTCGAGGATCCGTCCGGTGAACACGAGGTCCTTGGCGCGCCCAAGGCCCACCAGCCGCGGAAGCCGCCAGGTGCCGCCGGCCGCGGGGTAGATGCCCAGGGAGACCTCGGGGAGCCCCACCTTCGCGTTGCGGCTGCCCACCCGGAGATCGCAGGCGAGCGCCAGCTCCAGCCCACCTCCCAGTGCGAAGCCCTCCACCGCGGCGATGGTCGGCCGCGGGAAGTCCTCCACCTTCTGGAAGAGCGAGGCGTTCAACGCGAAGAACGCCTCCTTGTGGGTGCGCGCGCGCAACTCGGCGATGTCCGCACCGCCGGCGAAGGCCTTCCCGCCCCGGCCGGACAGCACCAGCGCGCGCACGTCGTCCCGCCTCGAGAGCCCGTCCAGCGCCTCATGCAGCGCCTCGAGCATCTCGAGGTTGATGGCGTTCCGCACCTCTGGACGGTTCAGCTCCAGATGCGCGAACCCCTCCTCCACCGTCACGTCGATCGTGGCCATGGAGGAGGCTTCTACTACTCCGCGTCGACGACCGCGCCGCCGATGAAGTCGTCGCAGCTCTGCGGGTAGAGCACGTTGGTCCACTGGTTGGTGGTGCCGGGGACCGTGCCATCGTTCCGGAAGCAGTTGGAGGCGGTGCCGCCGTCCGCGCACGGGGCGTGGGTGAAGGAGTCCCACACGCCGCGCACCGCCTGGAAGACCACCTTCTGGCCCTGGGTGCCCGCGTCCAGCGCCACGTCGCGCCAGGCGCAGCCGCCGTCCGCCTGGAAGGTCTTGTAGTTGTTCACCAGCACGCCGCCCGAGACCTCGAAGCCGAAGTACACCGAGTCGTTCGGGTTCTCGCTCACGCGCTTGAACGCGGCCGGCGACGGGTTGGTGATCTCCAGCGGGCCCTCGATGACCACGTAGCCGCCCGCGTACTCCGGGTTGGGGCGCGCGGTGCCGTCCTCGGCGTTGCCGAAGTTGCCCACCGTCACCTGGTTGGGGGCCGGCGGCGAGACGGTGCCGGTCTGGGTGATGACCATCGGAAGGCCCGGGCGCTCGGCCGAAGGCAGGAAGTCGTTCTGGCTCTTCACAACCCGCCGGTAGCCGCTGCGGTCGTTGAAGCGGCCCTCGGTGCCGAAGTAGCCCTCGATGGTGACCTGGTCACCTTCCACGACGCGGCCCGTCTCCGGCGGGTCGGTGTAGAACTTGCGGACCCACATGCCCTGCTGGGGGTTGGCGGGGTCGGTCACCCAGAACTCCTGACGGTAGGGCGGCTCGTTGCCCGTCATGCCCGCGTCGCCTGCCAGGTTGAAGGAGACCGCGCTCACCACCACGTCCGTCAGCCGCACCTTCGAGCCAAAGGGAACAGCGGGGCCGCGCAGGTCCGAGATCTCCACCTCGAACACGCCGCCGTCGTCCGGCTGGAGGCCGCCGTCGCCGGTGCCGCCGTCGGGGTTGGTGCCAGCGTCGCCCGTGCCGCCATCGCCGGTGGTGCCGCCGTCATTGCCGCCCGGGCCGGGGGTGAAGCCGGCGTCGACGCCCGCGTCCTCCTCCGACCGGCTCGGACCACACGCGACCAAGGAAAATGCCGCGGCGAGGATCACCGCAGAGCCGAAAAGTCCCTTATGCATAGCCAACCTTCTCCAGTGGATTTTCGGTGGGTGCGCTCCTACAAGCGCCTCCGCCCGCCGGCCTGAAACGAGCGGCTCATACCGCGCCCCCCGCAGGTCCACAAGCGCGGGCGGGTGGCGGCCCCGTGAACCCGACGTGAGGTGACGCATGAAGGCAGTCGTCTTCCGCCAGCATGGCGGCCAGGAGGTCCTCGAGCTGGCGGACGTCCCCGAACCCACCCTCGGCGCGCGCGACGTGCTGGTGGCGGTGAAGGCGGTGGCGCTCAACCACCTCGACGTCTGGGTCCGCAAGGGCTGGCCGGGCCTGAAGCTCGCCCTCCCCCACACCCTCGGCAGCGACATCGCCGGCGTGGTGGCGAAGGTGGGCGCCGAGGTCACCGACGTGCAGCCGGGCGAGGAGGTCCTGGTGAACCCGGGCCTGTCGTGTGGCACGTGCGAGCGGTGCCTTCTCGGGGACGACAACTACTGCCGGTCGTACAAGATCATCGGCGAGCACGTGACCGGCGGCTACGCGCAGTTCGTCAAGGTGCCGCGGCAGAACCTCCTCCCCAAGCCGAAGGCACTCTCCTTTGAAGAGGCCGCGTGCCTGCCGCTGACCTGCCTCACCGCGTGGACGATGCTGGTCCGGCGCGCACAGCTCCAGCCGGGCGAGACCGTGCTGGTGCACGCGGCGGGCTCGGGCGTGGGCAGCGCGGCGGTGCAGATCGCCAAGCTGATGGGCGCGAAGGTGATCGCCACCGCGTCCTCGAAGGAGAAGCTCGAGAAGGCGAAGGAGCTCGGCGCCGATCACCTCATCAACTACAGCGAGCAGGACTTCCTCGCCGAGGTGAAGCGGATCACGAACCGCAAGCTGGTGGACGTGGTCTTCGAGCACGTGGGCGCCGCGACCTGGGAGAAGAGCGTCGCCTGCTTGCCCTATGGCGGCCGCCTGGTCACCTGCGGGGCGACCACCGGGCACGAGGTGAAGATCGACCTGCGCGTGCTCTTCTACAAGCGCATCTCGCTGCTGGGCTCGACCATGGGGTCGAAGGGCGACCTGTTCCGGATCCTCGAGCTGGTGAACGATGGGAAGCTGCGGCCGGTGCTCGATCGGGTGCTGCCCCTGGAGCGCGCCGCCGAGGCGCACGGGTTGTTGGAGAACCGGGCCCAGTTCGGCAACGTGGTGCTGACGCCGTAAGTCCTTTTGGAGATTCTCATCATGAGCCACGCCTTCATCGTCGACGCCCTCCGCACCCCCATCGGCCGGCACAAGGGCGCCCTGCGCGACGTGCGCCCGGACGATCTCGCTGCCCATGTGCTGCGCGCGTTGGTGGAGCGGGTGGGCGTGGATCCCGCGCGGGTGGACGAGGTCTTCATGGGCTGCGCCAACCAGGCCGGCGAGGACAACCGCAACGTGGCGCGCATGGCGGCGCTTCTGGCCGGCTTCCCCCACGCGGTGCCGGCGGTGACCGTGAACCGGCTGTGCGGCAGCGGGCTCGAGGCGGTGATCCAGGGCGCGCGGATGATCCGGACCGGCGAGGCCGAGCTGGTCGTCTGCGGCGGCGTGGAGTCGATGACCCGTGCGCCGTGGTCCATGCCCAAGCCGCCGGACGGATTTCCCACCGGCAAGTGGGAGCTCTTCGACACGTCCCTGGGCTGGCGGTATCCGAACCCGAAGCTGGAGGCGCTCTTCCCGCTCGAGCAGATGGGCGAGACGGCGGAGAACGTGGCGGAGAAGTGGGGCATCTCGCGCGAGGACCAGGACGCGTTCGCCTTCGCCTCGCACCAGAAGGCCGTCGCAGCCCAGGCCGCCGGGCGCTTCGCCGACGAGCTGGTCGCGGTGGAGGTGCCGCAGAAGAAGGGCGCACCCGTGCGCTTCGAGGCCGACGAGGGCCCGCGTGCAGACACCTCGCTGGAGAAGCTCGCCACGCTCCGGGCGGTCTTCCGGAAGGGCGGCAGCGTGACCGCCGGCAACTCGTCCACGCTAAATGACGGCGCCTCGTCGGTGCTCCTGTGCAGCGAGAAGATGTTGCGTGAGCTGGGCCGCGATCCCCTGGCGCGGATCGTCTCCGCCGGCACCGCGGGCGTGGATCCGCGGCTGATGGGCGTGGGGCCGGTGCCTGCTTCGCGCAAGGCGCTGCAGCGTGCGGGCTGGACGGCATCGGACCTCGACGTGGTGGAGCTCAACGAGGCCTTCGCGGCGCAGGCGCTCGCGTGCATGCGCGACCTCGAGCTGGATCCTTCGAAGGTGAACCCCAACGGCGGCGGCATCGCGCTGGGACACCCGCTGGGATCCTCCGGATCGCGGATCCTCGGGACGCTGGTGCACGAGCTGCGGCGGCGTGGGGCGAAGCGCGGCCTGGCCACGATGTGCATCGGCGTGGGCCAGGGCATCGCGCTGACGGTCGAACGATAAGGAGGCGCGAGATGACGACGGGAACGACGAGGGACTGGACACAGCCGTCGAGCGAGACGCTGGTGGAGTACGAGGTGCGCGAGGGCGTGGCGGTGCTCACGCTCGCGGACCCGCCGGCGAACACCTACAGCTACGCGATGATGCGGCAGCTCGACGACGCGATCCTGCGGGCGCGCTTCGATCCCGCGGTGCACGTGCTCCTGCTCACCGGCAAGGGCCAGCGCTTCTTCTGCGCGGGCGCCAACATCCAGATGCTCCAGGAGGTGGATCCCACCTTCAAATACTACTTCTGCATGCACGCCAACGAGACGCTCAACCGGCTCGAGCAGACGCCGAAGTTGGTCATCGCGGCGATCAACGGGCACTGCGTGGGCGGCGGCCTGGAGGTCGCGCTGGCGGCGGACCTGCGCATTGCGACCCGCGCGGAGGGCGTGAAGGTCGGCCTGCCGGAGGTGAACCTGGGCGTGCTGCCCGGCACCGGCGGGACCCAGCGTCTGGCGCGGCTGCTCGGGCGGCACAAGTCGCTGGAGCTGATGGTCGAGGGCAAGAACATGTCGGTGACCGAGGCGCACGCGCTGGGTCTCGTCACCCGTGTCGCCGAAGGTGCGGACCTGATGGCCGAGGCCTTCGCCTGGGCGCAGACGTTCGTGCCGCCGAACCGGGCCTCGCAGGCGGTGGGACACATCAAGCGCGCGGTGGTGAGCGGGCTCGAGGCAGGGTTCACCGAGGGCCTCGCGCTCGAGCGGGAGCTGCAGCAGCGCCTCTTCCAGAGCGAAGACGCCGCCGAGGGCATCCGCGCCTACAACGAGAAGCGCAAGCCGACCTTCCAGGGACGCTGAGCGCACCGGACGGAAGGTTCGTCCCTTCGGGAGGGAGCTGCGCGCCTTGTTCGCGCCTTTCCGCAGGAGCATCCTTCGACGTCATGCGGCAGCTCGACAGTCCCGCGTCGCCCGTTGCGCTCGAGGTCTTCGCGCCCTCGGGCAGACACAAGCTCCCGCTCCGGGCCGCGCGTGCCTTCTGCGATGCGCTCTACAGCAGCGACGATCTGAACCCGGCGCCGCAAGACCGGATGGACTGGCTGCAGGGTGAGCTCGACCACCTGCTCTGCCGGGCGTCGTGGAGATCCGGCGGCGTCTACAAGCTCCTGCTCCTGCTCATCTGCTTCGTCGCGCCGCTGCACCTGGGCCGGCCGCTGCCGCTGTGGCGTCTCTCCGTTCCGGACCGCGTGCGCGCGTTGCGGGCGATGGAGCGCGGGCCGCTCGCGAGCGTGGTCCTCGCCGCCAAGGCCATCATCTGCATGATCTACTACGAGCACCCCGCGGTCGCGCAGGAGTGCGGCTACACCGGCGGTTCGATGAAGCCTCTGGGGAGCGCGCATGGCCGGTGAGGTGATCCAGGGGCGCGCGAAACCGGGTGATCTCGCGCTCGAGGCGGACGTGGTGATCGTCGGCACCGGCTCGGGCGGCGCGGTGGTGGGCGCGCTGCTCG
>CAZCWA010000376.1:0-5527 GCA_964502265.1 uncultured Myxococcaceae bacterium
CGACCGAAGAGGAGATCGCAAAGGCCATCGCGGAGGCGAGCGAGGAGCTGGGGCTCGCCTCGTACTACCAGTCGATCGTGAAGCCGCTGGTGCGCAACCCGGACGCGCCCCGTCCACGCTGCTGCGGGAGCGGGTGCGAGCCGTGCGCGGACACGCTCATCCAGGTGGCGGAGCGCGCGCTGCAGTTGCTCGGGCAGAAGCCGGGCGCGTGAAGGAAAGGCCGCACCCTGTCACGCGCTCACGCCCGCGTCGGTCTCCCCGGCATGCTTCGCCTCCGCACGCGCGACCTGCGGGAGTTGATCGAGCCGGAACGGGTAGGGCGGCCGGAGCTGCGCGAAGTCGCACGCTTCGGGTGACTTGTCCGGGCGCCAGCGGAGGAAACGCGCGGCGTGGCGGAAGCGCTCACCCTGCAGGTGGTCGAACTTCACCTCGCACACGCGAACGGGCGACACCGGGATCCAGCTCATGTCGCGCCCGCGGGACCAGCGCGACGGACCGCCCGGCGCTCGCCCTTCGCCGAAGCTCTGGCCGCCCTCCAGGGGCTTCAGCTCCTCCTCGAGCTGCCGGCGCATCTTCACGGTGAACGCGGACGTGTGACCGACGTGCTGGAGCACGCCGTCGTCGTCGTACAGCCCGAGCAGCAGCGAGCCCACGCCTCCGTCCTTGTGGCGCCGGAAGCCGCCCACCACGCAGTCCGCGGTGCGCTCGTGCTTCACCTTCACCATCACCCGCTCGCCGGCGACGTAGGGCAGGTCGCCGCTCTTGGCGATGATCCCGTCCAGGCCGGCCCCTTCGAAGCGCTCGAACCAGCGCGCGGCCACCCGAGCACTGCCGGTCTGCGGCGTCATCAGCACCTGGCCGCCCCACTTCACCGCCTCCTCGAGCAGCTCGCGCCGCCGGGAGAAGGGCTCCCCGCGCAGGTCCTCACCATCGAGCGCGAGGAGGTCGAAGGCGACGAACGAGGCGGGCGTCTGCTTCGCGAGGAGCTGGATGCGGCTTTGGGCCGGGTGGATGCGCTGCAGCAGCGCGTCGAAGTCCAGGGCCTCCTCGCCGGGGATGATGATCTCCCCGTCCAGCACGCACCCATCCGGCACCGACCGCGCGAGCACCTCCACCAGCTCCGGGAAGTAGCGCCCGAGCGGCTGACCCTTGCGGCTCTGGATGCGCAGCTCGCGCCCGTCCCTGAAGATCAGCGCCCGGAAGCCATCCCACTTCGGCTCGTAGAGCCAGCCTGCGCCGCGCGGGATCTCCTCGCGGAGCTCCGCCAGCATCGGCTCGAGGGGCGGCTGGAAGGGCAGGGCCATGTCGCACGCAAGGTGCGCACGATGTCTTCGCGCTGCCTTCGCGCGGCTGCCTGCCCGCTCCTTCGCTTCAACGAGAGGGGCCGCACACCCCATCACACGGGTGGACGACGATCCCGTCCGGCCGCAGGAAGCGGTCCATCTGCTCCAGCGACGCATCGGTGACCCGCACCCCGTCGTGCACCGCGTTGCCCGGCTTGTCCGGGTCCGGGTCCCGCCAGATCGCCCGCCAGTCCACGCCGAAGTCGTAGACGGTGAGCGCGGAAGTCGGCGCCTGCCCGTGTGGCGCAGCGGGCCGAATCCCCCAGGGCGTCACCGGCGACGGACCGGAGAGCTCCAGCCCGAGGAGCCGCGCGTGGAGGAAGGTCGCGAAGTTCGGCACCTGCGGATCGCCCAGGCCGAGCTGCATCAGCACCTCACGACGCTCCGGGCTCTGCGGCAGCTTGCCCCCGAACGTGGACGCGGCGCCGTGCACCAGCGGCGTGTAGGAGGCGGGATCGATGAAGTCGAAGACCGGCTGCAGCGACGCGGCGAGCTTCTGCTGCTCGAGCGGGTCCGGCATCGACAGCTCCAGCAGATCGAGGAACGCCATGAAGTTGCGCGAGCGGAACATCATCTGCGCGTAGCCCACGCCGCCCACGCTCACCGCGTAGCGCTCCACCCGCGGCGCGAGCGCCATCAGGGTCCCCGCGAGGATGTGGCCGTTGCTGTGGCCGACGAAGGACCTCGCCTCGCCATCGAAGAGCGGCTGGCCCGCGTTGCTCTCGCCCGCCTCGTTCTGGTGGACGTCCGGCGCATCGGGATCCATCGATCGGCGCAGCTCCGGCAACTGCAGCATCGGCCCCTCCATCGCCGCGAGCATCACGATCCAGTTCACCATTCCCTGGTGCAGGCGCTCGACGAAGAGGCCGAGATGACCCGGCCGGTTCACCGCCGCGTCCGAGACGACCGCGATGTCCTCCGCGCTCATCCCCATCCAGTCGATGGAGAAGAGCACCGCCCCGAGGTGGTTGCCGATCTTCCGGTACGCCGGGCTCTCGATCTCGTAGCGCAGGCCGAAGAAGCCGTGCCCGAACGCGAGCGTGCGCCCCGGCTCGAACCCGTCGCGCACCTTCTCCGGCACCATCGCCACGAAGGGGATCTGCGCGGTGCCGTTCTGGGCCACCTCGCCGTCCTCACCCCGGAAGAGCCGCGCGCCCGGCTGGACGGACGCCATGAACAAGGGCACCGTGAGCTCCCCGCGCACCGAACGAAAGGCGCCGGGGAGGGACGCGCGGACCTCGGTGACCTTCACCTCGATCGCGTTCGCCGCGAGCCAATCCAGGGTGAGCTGCCGCATCCGCAGCATGTCGCGCCAGGCGTGCTCGTCCGAGCGGGTGGTGAAGTCCCACGCGAGCTGGAGCTCTTCGCGCTTCACCGCCGCGCGTTCGAGGACGGGGAAGACCTCGCGTTCGTAGCGCCCGGACAGCGGCTCGAGCACCGGGTCGCCCTTCGCCTGCCGATCGCGAAGCCGGCGGAAGCCTTCCGGCGCCTGCAGCGTCCGGCCATCCGTTCCGACGACCCCGCGCAGCGCCACCACGTAGCGCGTCTTCGGCTCGAGCAGCACCAGCGGGCGCAGGACGATCGCGCGGCGGGTGGGATCCGGCTCGCGCACGTCCAGATCGACGAAGTGGGGGACGCGCTCGCCGCTCTCCGCGTGCAGCAGGAGGGTGCGGCTCTCACCGGTCAGCGTCCCGCCCGCCGCCGCCGGATCCGCGAAGATGTCGGAGAGGCCTTCCGCCGAGACCTCACCCGGAAGCAGCGCGAGGATCACCGGCAGCCGGGAGGCGCCATCCACCCGCCGGAAGCCCGAAGGGTCGGCGTCCCGTCCGCTCTTCGTCCGAAGCCGCGCCGCGCCCCGGGGCTCCATCCGGAAGCCGCTCGGCAGCTCGACGTCCGCGACCCGGTGGTGATCCGAGGGATAGGGCAGCAGGCAGTCCGCGCCCGCAAGCAGTGGATGGCAGCCCTCCTCCAGCGCGAGCGGCTCCAGCACAGGCTCGGGCGCAGGGCACGCGGTGAGCGCGAAGGTCAGCGCAGCCAGGACGCAGGCGAGACGAGGACGCGTACGGGAATGGAGGCTCACCCGCGCATCCTACGGGCTAGATTCCGCGCGCATGAACCTCCGACTTCTCCTCCTCCCACTGACGCTCGCGCTCGCCACCACCGGGTGCGCCACCGGCAACTACACCCGCAGCGCCTTCGGAACGGAGGGCGGCTACAGCCTCGCCAACACGAAGCCCAAGCCTCCGGTGATGATGGTGGGCCGCAAGATCGACGTGCCGCTGTTCATCGTGCTCGACGCGGACCGCGTGAAGGACACCTGGGACCTCGAGACCGCCGCGTGCGCCACCAACGGCCCCGGCTGCGAGCGCTTCAAGCTCTTCGATGCCCACACCTTCGTCCGCCGCGACCTCAAGGCCGCGATGGAGAACTACTTCTCGCGCGTGGAGCTGGTCGACTCCGCGCAGGCGCTGCCCCAGACGCCGCACATCGTGGCGGACGTGCGGGTGGACGACTTCCGGCTCAACGCGCTCCACCGCGGCGCGCTCACCTACCAGCTCATCGAGATGACCTGGGGCTTCGGCCTCCGCCCGAGCGATCAGGACGACTACCTCTACTCCTTCGCCGGCACCTCGCAGAGCAACGACTCGTACCCCACCTTCGAGGCCGGCTGCGCCACGCTGGTGGAGAACGCGCTCACCGCCATGCTCAAGCCGTGGGTGGAGGCGAACGGGCCGCAGAAGCTCCGCGGCAACACCGCGCCGGCTTCCAGTGGCAGCGAGCCGCCGGTGGAGCTCTAGATGCGTCTGCGGCTTCTTCTCTGCCCGGTCGTCTTCGCCGCCGCCGCCGCCGCCGCCGCCGCCTGCTCCGGCCCGTCGTCCCCTTCCACGCACGCGGTCTCTCCCCTCGACGGCACGAGCCCCCTGGTGCAGTGGGCGCATCGCTACCAGCTCGCGGCGGAGGGCGAACAGGACGCGCTTCTGCAGGAAGGAGTCGCGCTCGCGGACCTTCGACGTCAGGCCCTGCTGTCCAGCGCGAAGGTCTCGCCCGAGTCCGTGCTCGCCGAGCGCCTGCCATGGTTCGTCTACGACGCGCTGCCCCAGGCGGTCCGGACGCGGATGGAGCAGCCGGTGGACGCGGTGGCGGAGTACGAGGTGATCGTCGTCGACGACGATGACGGCAGCCACCGGGTGGAGCGGTTCCTCCTCGTCGGCGAACGGCGCTACGAAGCGGTCGTCCACGGGCGAAGGCTCGGGATCGGCAGCAAGGAGCGCCTGCGTATCCACGGTCTGGCCATCGGAGACACGCTCGTCGTCTCGGACAGCCCTCTGCGCGAGCTGGAGCCGGGTGAGCCGGCGCCGGCCGGGAAGGCGATGGCGGGCACCTCCGCGTGCGCCAGCCCGAAGCGCATCGACACCGGGGCGGAGGTCGTCTCCACCTGCACCGACGAAGAGGTGGCGGCGCTCGCGGAGACCTTCGTGGAGGCGGAGCATCTGCTCGGTCCCTCGGACGATGTGACGGTCGCCTCCACCTGGGCCAAAGGTCACAAGCCGGTGCTCTACATCCGCGTGGACTTCAGCGACAAGCCGGGCGAACCGATCTCCGCCGGCGCGGCCCAGCAGATGATCGATGTCACGGTCAACCAGTGGTACCAGGACGCGTCGTTCGGCCAGACGAGCTACTCGGCCACGGTGACCCCGGTGTTCCGGATGCCCCGGCCCGCGAGCTGGTACGAAGAGGGCACCAACTACTACCAGCTCCGGAACGACGCGATCACGGCGGCCCGGGCTGCCGGCTACGACGACCTCGCCTACGCGCGCGACATCACCGCCTACGCCCGCATCAGCGGCGGCTACAGCGGCCGGGGCCAGCTCGGCGGCCGCGGCACCTGGCTCAACGGCTCGTTCGGCCTCCGCGTGACCGCGCACGAACTCGGTCACAACAACGGACTGCACCACGCCAGCCGGCTGCAGGTGGCGCACGACCAGGTCATCGGCGAGGGCGACGTCACCGAGTACGGCAACCCCTTCGACGTGATGGGCGGCAGCCAGAATGGTCACTTCCACCCCTGGTACAAGCACCGGCTGGGATGGATTCCGGTGGCCCGTGCGGAGACGGTCACCCACAGCGGCGTCTACCGGCTCTACGACTTCCAGCAGCCCGCGAGCGGCACCCAGGCGCTGGCC
>CAZCWA010000377.1:0-5503 GCA_964502265.1 uncultured Myxococcaceae bacterium
CCTGCTCGCGCTCAACGCGACGATCGAGGCCGCGCGCGCCGGCGAGTACGGCCGCGGCTTCGCGGTGGTGGCGGACGAGGTGCGCAAGCTGGCGGAGAGCGCCGGCCGCAGCGCGGAGCAGATCAGCCGGCTCGCGCGGGACATCGCGCAGCAGTCCACCGCGGTCGTCTCGGCGATGAAGGAGGGCATCGGCGAGCTCACCGAAGGCCGCGAGGATCTCAACACCATCGTCCGTTCGCTCGGCGCCATCACCGACACCGCGCGCAAGGGCGCAGACCAGGTCAACGCCATCTCCTCCAGCGCGCGGGAGCAGCTCGAGGGCTCGGAGGCGATGGTGGAGGCGATAGGCCAGATCTCCAGCGTGGCCCAGGAGAACGCGCGCTCCAGCGAGTCGGTGAAGCTGACCATCGTGGAGCAGGAGGCCGCGGTCTCGCGGATGACCTCGGCCGCGCAGGAGCTGGCGAACCTCAGCGTGGAGCTGCACCACGTGGTCAGCCGGTTCCGGCTCGGGTAGCGCGTGCGCCACGTCGTCTTCCGGCTCGGCGACGAGCGCTGCGCCCTGCCACTCTCCATCGTCCGCGCGGTGGTCGTTCCGCCCGATCGCTACACCCGCGTCCCCCGCGCGCCGGCGCACGTGTGCGGCGTGATGAACCTGCGCGGGCGGGTGGTGACGGTGCTGGACCTCGGCGGGCTGCTGGGGCGCAACGAACGAGATGAGCCGGCGAAGAACGCGCGCATCCTCGTCGTGGACCGCGGGAGGCGGGACCTCGGGCTGCGGGTGACGGACGTGGAGGGCATCGAGGAGGTGGGCGAGCTGGAGGACCCACGCGGGCAGGAAGACGCGGGGCAGCCGACGCTGGAGGCGACCTCGGGCGTGGCGGTCCTCCGGGAGCAGCGGGTGTGGGTGCTCGATCCCGACCGGGTGGACGGGCTGGTCGACGCGGTGTTCGGAGGCTAGGCTCGGCGCATGGCCAAACGGGTCCTGGTGGTCGACGACGCCGTCCACATGCGCAGCATGATGAGGGACATCTTCGCCTCCAGCGGCTTCGACGTGGTGGGCGAGGCCTCCGACGGCAACGACGCGGTGGCGAAGTACCAGGCGCTCAAGCCGGACCTCGTCACCATGGACATCGTGATGCCCTTCAAGAGCGGCATCGAGGCCACGCGCGAGATCGTCAAGGCGAACGCGGACGCGCGCATCATCATCTGCTCGGGGCTGGGGCAGGAGGTGATGGTGATGGAGGCCATCGAGTCGGGCGCCGCAGACTTCATCGTCAAGCCGCCGCGCGCCGAGGAGGTGCTGGCGGTGGTGAAGAAGGTGCTCGGAGAGGCCTAGCCTCCTTCCGTGCCGGTCGATCTCTCCAGATACCTCGCGCTGTTCGTCAGTGAGGCCACCGACTACCTCGAGGCCTTCTCGCGCGAGCTCGTCCATCTGGAGCGCGAGCCCGATGCCGAGGTGGTCGACTCGCTCTTCCGCCACGCGCACTCGCTGAAGGGCATGGCCCTCTCCATGGGCTTCGAGCCCATCGCCGCGCTCGCGCACCGGGTGGAGGATCTGGTGGACGCGGTGCGCACGCAGCCCTCCCGCATCGACCGCCGGCTGGTGGACCTGCTCCTCGCGGCCTGCGACCGCATGCAGAGCCAGGTGCGCGCCACCGCCGCCGGTGCGCCGCCGCTCCCCGACCCGAAGCTGCTGGAGCAACTGGCCGAGATGCTGTCGGGCCTGCGTGAGGACGCGCAGGTGCAGGTGCAGGGGGCGCCCCCGGCTGCCGTGCCGGTCCGGGTGGAGGTCCGCTTCCGGATCGCGCCTTCCGCACGGGCGAAGGCCGCGCGCGCCTTCCTCGTCCAACACCGCCTGGCGGGGCTGGGCACCGTGGAGCGGATGGAGCCGGCGCTCGAGGCGCTGCGGTCCGCCGAGGCCACCGTGGACGAGGTCCGCCTCGAGCTTTCGCTGCGCGAAGGAGAGGACGCGGAGTCGGTGCGGCGGCTGCTCGCCGAGCTGCCCGAGCTGGACGGGTTCAGCGTGCAGACGCCCACCGGGGAGCCGGAGCCCGCGGCGCCTTCGCCGGTGGGCCACGAGGGCGGGCGGATGGTCCGCGTGCGCGCGGAGCTGCTCGATCACTTCCTCGAGATGGTGGGCGAGCTGCTGCTGGCCACCGCGCACATCCGGGAGGTCTCCCGCTCGGTCCCGGAGAACGCGCGTCCCCCGCTGGAGGAGGGCGTGGACCGGCTGCACGGGCTGGTGAAGGACCTCCACGAGAAGGTGATGACCGCGCGGATGACGCCGCTGTCGGTGGTGCTCGACCGGCTGCCGCGGGTGGCGCGCGACGTGGCGAGGCGGAAGGGCCGCGAGGTGGAGCTCCTGCTGCGCGGCGCGGAGACGGAGCTCGACCGGGCCATCGTGGAGGAGCTGGGGGATCCGCTCCTGCACTTGCTCCGCAACTGCATCGATCACGGCATCGAGGATCCGGAAGAGCGGCTCGCGCAGGGCAAACCGTTGCAGGGGCGGGTGACGGTGGACGTGCGCCGCGAGCGCGAGCGGGTGGTGGTCGAGCTGGAGGACGACGGCCGCGGGATGGACCCCGAGGCGCTGGTGCAGGCGGCCCTCGCGCGCGGGCTGCTCACGCCGGAGGAGGCTTCCCGGATAGGGCCCCGCGAGGCGTTCCTGCTCGCGTGCATGCCCGGCGTTTCCACCGCGCGCGACGTCTCGGACATCTCGGGGCGCGGCGTGGGGATGGACGCGGTGAAGCGGACCATCGAGAACGTGGGCGGCACGCTGGAGATCGACTCCGAGCGCGGCCGCGGCACGCGCTTCACCCTGCGGCTCCCGCTCACCGTCGCGGTGGCGAAGCTCCTGCTGGTGCAGGTGGGGCCGGAGATCTACGGCCTGCCGATCGCGAAGGTGCTCGGCGCGCTGGAGGCGGGGGACGGGCAGCTCTGGCGGCGCGATGGCGAGCGCGTGCTGGCGTGGGGAGACGGTGTGCTGCCGGTGTACGGATTGGAGTCGCTGCTGGAGCTCCCCGCGCGCGAGGCGAAGGCCGGGGAGGTGCGCCCGTACGTGGTGGTGGAGGGCGAGGCGGGGCGGGTGGCGCTCGGCGTGGATCGGCTCCTGGGCCAGGAGGAGGCGGTGCTCAAGCCGCTGCCCCGGCCGCTGGATCAGATCTCGTGGCTGGCGGGGGTGACGATCCTCGGGAGCGGCGAGCCGGTGTTCATCCTCGACGTGCCGCGCCTGCTCGTCTGAAGGGCCCGTTGCGCGTGGCCGCCTCGCGCCGGCTGGGCTAAGTGCGCGCGCCATGGACGAGAGAGAGCTGACGGCGCTGCTCAACGGCGTGAAGGCCGGCCGGACGGACGTGAAGGAGGCGGTGTCGAAGCTGAAGGACCTGCCCTTCGCCGAGCTCGGGTACGCCACGATCGACACGCACCGGAACCTGCGCTTCGGCTTCCCGGAGGTCGTGCTGGGCGAGCCGAAGACCGCCGAGCAGTGCCTGGGGATCGTCACCGCGCTGAGCGAGCGCGGACAGAACGTGCTCGTCACCCGCCTGCAGCCGGACAAGGCCGAGGCCCTGATGAAGAAGTTCCCGAAGGGGCGCTACCACGTCGAAGCGCGCATCTTCGAGCTGCGTCAGAAGAAGACGCGCGCAGGCATCGTGGCGGTGGTCACCGCCGGCACCAGCGACATCCCCGTCGCCGAGGAGGCCGCGGTCACCGCCGAGGCGATGGGCGCGACGGTGAAGCGCATCTACGACGTGGGCGTGGCGGGGATCCACCGGCTGCTGCGGCGCCGCGAGGAGATCCAGTCCGCCCACGCGGCGGTGGTGGTGGCCGGGATGGAGGGCGCCCTGGCGAGCGCGGCGGGAGGCCTGGTCGGCATCCCGGTCATCGCGGTGCCCACCAGCGTGGGCTACGGCGCGAACTTCGGCGGCGTCTCCGCGCTGCTGGCGATGCTCAACTCGTGCGCGTCGAACGTGACCGTCACCAACATCGACAACGGCTTCGGCGGCGGGTTCTACGCGGCGCTGGTCTCGCGCACGAAGGGACGGAGGTAGCCGATGCGCGCGTTGCTGCTCGAGCCGGTGGGAGGGATCGCCGGGGACATGTTCATGGCCGCGGCGATCGATCTCGGGGTCGTCACGCCCGAAGAGATCGAGGCCGCGCTGAAGGGACTGGGCCTGCCGGGCTGGCGGCTGGAGCTCTCTCGCGCGGAGCGTCACGCGATCACCGGGACCCATGTGGATGTGCTGGTCGAGGAGCATGGGCACGTTGAGGTCCATGCCGACGCACACGCCGCCCACGAGCACCGGAGCCTGGCGGACATCCGGCGGATGATCGACGCGTGCGACACCCTGAGCGCTGCGGCGAAGAAGACCGCGCAGGAGATCTTCACCGTCATCGGCGAGGCGGAGGCGAAGATCCACTCGGTGCCGATCGAGAAGATCCACTTCCACGAGGTGGGCGCGGTGGACTCGATCGTGGACGTGTGCGCCGCCGCGTTCGTGCGCGAGCGCCTCGGGGTGGAGCGGGTCTTGTGTACGCCGCCGCCGCTCGGGTCGGGGCAGGTGCGCACCCAGCACGGGATGATGCCGGTGCCCGCGCCCGCGACCCTCGAGATCCTCCGCGACATCCCCGTCCGCTTCGAGGGCATGGGCGAGCTCACCACCCCCACCGGCGCCGCGATCGTGAAGGTGCTCGCGGATGAAGTGGGCCCGCTGCCCGCGTGCACGGTGAAGAAGGTCGGCTACGGCGTGGGCACGAAGGACTTCCGCGACCGTCCCAACGTGCTGCGCGCCTCGCTGGCGGAGCTGCAGCACCGCGTGTCGGACGAGGACGTGTGGGTGCTGGAGGTGAACCTCGATGACGCGAGCCCCCAGCTCCTCGGCGCGCTGATGGAGTCGCTGCTGGAGGCGGGCGCGCTGGACGCGTTCGTGGTGCCGGCCCTGATGAAGAAGGGGAGGCCGGGACACCTGCTCACCGCGCTGTGCTCGCCGGCGGATCGCGAGCGCCTCACCGAGCTGCTCCTGCGCGAGTCCACCACCCTCGGCGTGCGCGCCCACCGCTCGGAACGGACCATCCTCGAGCGCCGCTTCGAGACCGTGAAGACCCCATGGGGCGAGGTGAAGGTGAAGCTCGGCGTGCGCGACGGGAGCGTGTGGAACGCCCAGCCCGAGTTCGAAGACTGCCGCGCCCTCGCCCGCTCGGCGGGAGTCCCGGTGAAGGACGTCCACGCCGCCGCCGTCGCTGCCGCAGAAGCGCTGCGGAGGCCGTAGCGGTTCAGCACGGCTCCCAAGGTGCACAGCACGGCCTTCAAGGCGTTCAGCACGGCTCTCAAGGTGCACAGCACGGCCTTCAAGGTGCACAGCACGGCCCTCAAGGCGTTCAGCACGACCTTCAAGGTGCACAGCACGGCCTTCAAGGCGTTCAGCACGGCCCTCAAGGTGCACAGCACGGCCTTCAAGGTGCACAGCACGGCCCTCAAGGTGCACAGCACGGCCCTCAAGGTGCACAG
>CAZCWA010000378.1:0-5493 GCA_964502265.1 uncultured Myxococcaceae bacterium
CGGGCTAGAAGGTCGCGCGCATGAAGGGACTGACCGCGCTCACGAAGCTCATCCGATCCTTCCCGCGCAAACGCGTGGTGGTGGTGGGGGATCTCGTGGCGGACCACTACATCTATGGACAGACCGACCGGGTGAGCCGCGAGGCGCCGGTGCTGATCGTCCGCTACCAGAGCGCGGAGGTGAAGCTCGGCGGCGGCGCGAACGCGGCGGCGAACGCGCGGAGCCTCGGCGGAGAGGTGCACGCGGTGGGCGCCATCGGCCGCGACGAGATGGGCCGCGCCCTCTCCCGCCTGTTCGACGACGCCGGCATCACCCTGCACGGCGCCACCGCGCCCAGCACCGAGACGAAGACGCGCATCTACGCGGGAGGGGTGAACACCACGCGTCAGCAGATGCTCCGGCTGGATCAGGGGGCTCGCGGGGGGCTGCCGCCGAAGGTCCAGAAGGCGCTCGCAAAGCAGTTGCGCGAGGCCGCAAAGGACGCGGACGCGGTGCTGGTCTCGGACTACGGCGCCGGCGTGGTGAACGACGAGGTCCGCGCGGTGCTTCGCCAGCTCGCGGTGGACGGCATGCCGGTATGCGCGGACTCCCGCTACGACCTGCACACGCTGGGCGGCCTCCGGGTGTGCAAGCCCAACGAGCCGGAGCTCAGCGAGCTCACGGGCATCTCCATCCGCACCGAGGCGGACCTCTTCCGCGCCGGCGAGGAGGCGCTCTCCCGGCTCGCGTGCGAGGCGCTGGTGGTGACGCGGGGACGCAGCGGCATGGCGGTCTTCGAGCGCGGGCGCAGCCCGGAGCTCATCCCCGTCCACGGCGCGGCGGAGGCGGTGGACGTGACGGGCGCGGGAGACACCGTGGCTGCGACGCTGACCCTGTCGATCGCCGCCGGCGCGGACGTGGTGGAGGCCGCGCGGATCGCCAACGTGGCCGGCAGCCTGGTGGTGCAGAAGCAGGGGACCGCGACCCTCTCACGCGAAGAGCTGCAGTCGGCGCTGGAGGCCGGATGATCGCGCACGTCCCGCTCACGCTGCACAAGCTCGCCCCGCTCGACGAGGTCCTCCGGCAGGTGGAGGCCGCGCGCGCGGAAGGCCGCACGATCGCGTTGGCGAACGGCGCCTTCGATCTCCTCCACGTGGGCCACCTGCGTTACCTCGAGGGCGCGAAGGCGCTGGCGGACGTACTGGTGGTGGCGGTGAACAGCGACGCCTCCGTCCGTCAGGCCAAAGGCCCCGGTCGCCCGGTGGTTCCGGATCTCGAGCGCGCCGAGTTGGTGGCCGCGCTCGGCTGCACCGACCACGTGCTCATCTTCGAAGAGCCGGACGTGCGGGCGATCATCCGGACCCTTCGCCCGGACGTGCACGTGAAGGGCACCGACTACACGGCCGAGAGCGTCCCGGAGCGTGACGAGGTGGCGCGTTACGGCGGGCGGACCGCGATCGCCGGAGACCCCAAGGACCACAGCACCACCGCGCTGGCGAAGCGCCTGGGAAAAGGATAGGCCGCGCGCCATGGCGCTCAGTCAGGAGCTGAAGGACATCCTCGTCTGCCCGAAGTGCCGCGGCGACCTCCGCTTTCACGAGGACCGGGCGGAGATCCACTGCCTCGCGTGCCGCCTCGTCTACGCCATCGTCGACGACATCCCGGTGATGCTGATCGACGAGGCCCGCCCGCTCCCGCAGAGCGGGCACGCGTCGTCCGATCCCGCCGACAAGCGCTAGGCCGTTGCTCAAGCGCCTCGAGATCGCCGGCAAGCTGCTCCTCGCCTGGATAGTGGCCGGACTGCTCTGGCGCCCGGGACGAAAGGTGCGTCACCGCAGCTCAGGAGCGTTGGCCCGGCCCCGCAAGGTGCTGGTGGTCCGGACGGACAACCGGGTCGGCGAGGCGCTGCTCACCACTCCGCTGCTCACCGCGCTGAAGACCCATCCTGCGAAGCCCGAGGTCCACCTCCTGGTACACCCCCGCGTTGTTCGCGTACTGAAGGGGCACCCGCGGATCGATCGGCTGATCGCGTTCTCCGATCGTGATCGGAAGCTCGGCCCCCTTTCGGCGCAGGTCCGGGCTCTTCGGCGTGAGCGCTACGACGTGGTGGTGAACGCGGCCAACTGGGAGGCGCCGTCGGTGGGCCCGGCCATCGCCTCCCGGCTGATCGGTCCGGACGCGGTGGTCATCGGTCCCGACATGCCGCCGGTGCGCGCGCTCTTCGACGTGGGGGTGGAACCTCTCCCGGCGACGCGCAGTGAAGCGCGCCAGCGCCTGCACCTCCTCTCGCCGCTCGGTCTGACCGCGGATCGCGCGCCGCTCTCGTTCCGCCCGGTGGAAGAGGACTCCGTGGTGGCCGAAGCCATGCGCCTTGCCGGCGGCCGGTTCGCGGTGGTGAACCCTGGCGGTCGCCTCGGCTGGAGGCGCGTGTCCCCGGAGGTCTTCGCCGCCGCATCGAGGGCGCTGCTGGAAGAGGGCGTGGTGCCGCTGATCACCTGGGGCCCGGGCGAAGATGCTCTGGCGGACGAGGTGATCGCCCTTTGTCCTGGGGCCGTGAGGGCGCCGCCCACCAGCATCGACCAGCTCGCCGCGCTGATGTCCCGCGCCGCGCTCACGGTGTGCAACAACACCGGGCCCATGCACCTGAGCGTGGCGGTGGGGACGCCCACGCTCGCGCTGTTCCTGCACATGGACATGGCCCGCTGGGGCCACGACGATCCGCGCCACCTGATGCGCGATCTGACCGGTGAGCCGGACGCTCCTTCGGCCGCTGCCCGGGCAGTCCGCACGCTGTTGGCGCGGCTTGACCTCGAGAGGAAAACTCCCTAGCAAGCCCGCATGCCCAGGAGCATGACGGGGTTCGGGATCGGCAGGGCCACCTCCGGCGCTGAGGAGCTCTCCGTCGAGCTCAAGAGCGTGAACCACAAGTTCTGCGAGGTGAAGCCGCGGCTGCCCCGCGAGCTCTCTTCGCTCGAGCCGCTGGTGGTGAAGCTCGTGAAGGACCGCCTCGCCCGCGGCGCGGTGGAGGTGACGGTCCGCCGCCAGACGCAGGCCCAGGCCGGGCAGGTCCCGGTGATCGACGTGGCGTTGGCGCTCGAGTATCAGCGCGCGCTGCTGGAGCTCGCGGCGGCCACCGGCGCCAACAAGGAGGTCTCGGTGACCTTCCTCGCCGGCCAGCCCGGCGTGATGCGCCTCGAGGAGCGGCAGGCTTCGCTGGAAGACGCGCAGCGGGCGCTCCAGGCCGCGCTCTCGCAAGCGCTCGACGCGCTGGTGACGATGCGCGAGGTGGAGGGAGAGGCCATCGCGCGCGATCTGTCCAGCCGGCTGGACCTGATCGAAGCGGGCGTGGAGAAGCTCGAGCAGTTGGCGCCGCGGGCGGTTGAGGCGTACCGCGCGCGCCTGCAGGAGCGGGTCGCCGAGCTGACGCAGAACGCGGCGGTGGATCCGCAGCGGCTGGTGCAGGAGGTGGCGATCTTCGCCGAGCGCACCGACGTGGCGGAGGAGACCACCCGGCTCCGCTCGCACCTCGCCCAGCTGCGCGCCCTGCTGCAATCGGACGAACCCTTCGGCCGGCGGATGGACTTCCTGGTCCAGGAGCTCCACCGCGAGGTCAACACCACCGGCTCGAAGAGCCAGCACTCGGAGATCAGCGCGCAGGTCGTGGCGCTGAAGGCAGAGGTCGAGCGAGTGCGCGAGCAGGTCCAGAACGTGGAGTAGTGATGGAAGGTACCGCTCGTCCCGCAGCATCCCTCCTGCTCGTCCTCTCGGCGCCCTCGGGCGCGGGGAAGACCACGCTCGCGCGCCGGCTGATCGCCGACGACCCGTCGTCTGTCTTCTCGATCAGCTACACCACCCGCAAGCCCCGGGGCCGGGAGCAGGACGGGGTGGACTACCACTTCGTCGACGCCGAGCACTTCCAGCAGAAGATCGAGGCCGGCGAGTTCGTGGAGTGGGCCGAGGTCCACGGCAACTTCTATGGGAGCCCGCGCCAGGTGGTGGACGACGCCAGGGCGCGCGGCAGCATCGCGGTCTTCGACATCGACGTGCAGGGCGGCCAGGCGATCAAGAAGAAGCACCCGGAGGCGGTGCTGGTCTTCGTGGTGCCCCCTTCCATGGCCGAGCTGGAGCGGCGCCTGCGCGAGCGGAAGACGGACTCGGACGAGACGATCCGCCGCCGCATGCTGGCTGCGCGCTCCGAGATCGAACGCGGCGCTTCCTCCTATGACTACATCATCGTGAACGACGACATCGCGCGCGCCTACGCCGACCTCCAGGCGATCGTCGTCGCCGAGCGCACCCGCCGGGGCCGCGTCGATCTCACCCGCCTCGCCCTGGCGCCCGAGCGGCCCGCCGAGATGGCGCCCGCCCCCCAGGCAGGGCAGGGCGGTTCCTGATCCTGGAATGCAGAGATGAAAATGTGGGTTGACGCCCATGGAGCCGGGGCGTAGAAGCCGCGCCCCTCGGGACTGCAGCACGGGTTCCGGGCTCCTTCGGGAGGTCAGCCCGAATCGCTGGACGCCGGAAACAAAGGCAGAAAGCAGACGGTTGACACAGGACGCGGTGGTGGTAGAAGCCGCGGCCCTCCCGAAAGGGAAGTCAGCCGCAGGGAAGACCGGATGGATTGGTCGAAACTGGGCGGTTGACACAGGGTGCGGCGGTGGTAGAAGCCGCGCCCCTCCCGAAAGGGAGGTCAGCCGAAGCGGTCGCAGAAAAAAGCGACAGCGGGTGGTTGACAGGGTGGCAGCTTCTGAAGTAGAAGCCGCGCCCCGCCGAACGGAACCTCGGGTTCCCGAAGGCGCGCAGCAGGTCGGGGTCGCCGGAAGTTGAAAAGGCGGCGCTTGACACGGAAGTCGAAGCGGATTAGAACATCGGCCCCCGCGAACGAGTCGCACTGGCGACGAAGCAGCGGAGGCGAGCAGCACAACCGGCAGCAGGATTGACCCGGTTCGGTCTTTGAAAACCAAATAGCAAGCCCAAGACAAGATTGCGAGTCTCGCAGTCAATTCAAAAGTGGGTGTCCGCCCCTGCGTGAGCAGGCGCGAGACTCCCGAACCAGCGAGTCGGGGATTTCGTAGCCGAAGCCCTGACCACCGCCAGTTCAAAACGCTTCAATTTAAAATTGGAGAGTTTGATCCTGGCTCAGAACGAACGCTGGCGGCGTGCCTAACACATGCAAGTCGAGCGCGAATGGGAGCAATCCCTAGTAGAGCGGCGCACGGGTGCGTAACACGTGGGTAATCTGCCCTGGAGCCCGGGACAACCTTCCGAAAGGATGGCTAATACCGGATGAGACCACGAGAGCTTCGGTTCTTGTGAGAAAAGGTGGCCTCTGCATGCAAGCTATCACTTCAGGATGAGCCCGCGGCCCATCAGCTAGTTGGCGGGGTAATGGCCCACCAAGGCAACGACGGGTAGCTGGTCTGAGAGGACGATCAGCCACACTGGGACTGAGACACGGCCCAGACTCCTACGGGAGGCAGCAGTGGGGAATTTTGCACAATGGGCGAAAGCCTG
>CAZCWA010000379.1:0-5486 GCA_964502265.1 uncultured Myxococcaceae bacterium
CGATCCGCGCCTCGCGCCCGCGGGGCGGCTCCAGGTCCCGGGCGATCTGCGAGGACCACAGCGCGAGCTGCCTTGCCGCCACCGCTGCACTGAAGGGCTGGCGCCGCGCGGTGCGGATCTCGATCCAGCGGCGGAGCACCACCGGATCCGGCACCCCGCGATCCCACGCCCGCTGGTACTGCACCGCCGCCTGGTCCAGCCGGCCGGCGAGATCCCACAGCACCGCGAGCTGCAGCCAGGTCTCCGCGCTCTCCGCGTTCGGCGCCAGGGACTCGATGCGGGTGGCCAGCTCGTACTCGGCGACCTCCGCCGGCAGCGCGGCCAGCACCCGGCGCAAAGACGCCAGCGCGCGCTGGCGGATGAGCGGGTTGCGCGCGGTGCGCAGCGCGGTGAAGAGCGGCTCGAGCACCGTGACCTGCACGTGGTGCCCCAGCTCCTCCGCCGCCTGCCAGCGATCGAGCGGATCCGGCGCCCCCAGCGCGCGCTCGAGCTCTGCCGCATCGCGCAGGTAGTGCTCCGCCAGCGCCGACCGGAGCGTGGGATCCCGGGTGGTGACCACGACCTGCTGAACCGCCTGCGCGGCCGCGAGCCACGCGGGCAGCTCGGGGACGGAGGCGGTGAGCGGCGAGCGCTCCAGCTCCCGCCGCGCGTCCTCCAGCCTCCCCGAGAGCAGCAGCCCCCGCATCCGAAGCGCGAACAGCCGCGCCTTCGCCGCCTCCCGCCGCGCGCCCGCGGGAAAGTCCCTCAGGTACGCGAGGTAGCCGAACGCCGAATCCTTCGCACGCGCCGCCTCGAACGCCTCGGTGTCCAGGCGATCCTCGAGCTGCACCCGCCTCGGATCCTCCGGCCGCGCGCGCACCAGGCGCACCCGGTCTTCGGGGGTGGCGTCCTCGGTGTCGGTCTCGCGGAACTCGGCCTCCACCAGCAGGCGCTCGGCCTCGTCGCGGTGGGTGCCATCCGGGTGATCGCGCAGGAACTGGCGCAGCGCCGCCGAGGTGCCCGCCTCCTTCGCCGCGCTGAACCGCAGGCCCTCCAGCCTCAGCCTCGCCGCGGAGGCGTGGGGCGAGTCGGGGAACTCCTCGAGGTAGCGCTTGAACGCGAGCACCGAGTGCTGATCCGACGCGCGCTCGAACTCGCGCTCCTCGAGGTAGGAGCGGGCGGCCTCCGCGTTGTCGTGGTTCGGGTGCTCCCGGAGGAAGGCGCGGTAGGCGTCCGCCGTGTCCGCCTCGCGGGCGACGCGCCAGGTGTTCTGGGCACAGCCGGACAGCGCGAGCAACGACGCGGCCGCGAACGCAAAGCTGTTGAATCGGCGCACGGGCGACGGACCGTAGCACAGCTTTTTTGACCGGCCCCGCGCGTGAAGCGACCATCCGAACGTGCGCTGCGCCCTTCGTTCCAGCTTCCTGCGGGCCGTGGTCACGGTGGGCGGCGCGGGCCTGCTCGCCTCCGCGGCCGGCGGCTGCACCGCGTCGAAGGGAACGCCAGTGGGCGCGCGGGCGACGCTGCACGGCGCGGCGATGTCCCGTCCCTACACCCGGGCCGCGGCCCCCCGGCACGTGCCCTCCTCCCCCTCGCCGGCACGCGCGCCAGGCCAGGACGGCGTCCGCGGCTCCCGCGCGCAGGTGGTGGCGGACGCGCGGGGCCTGGTGGGCAAGAAGGCGGTGGTGCTGGACGGCCGGCGCCATCCGGACGACTGCACCGGGCTCATCCGCGCCGTCTACGGCCGCGCCGGCGTGGACCTGCTCTCCGAGGCCCGCCGCAAGGACAACGCGGTGACCGCCATCTGGCGGCACGCGCAGCGTCACGGGCGCGTGTACGAGGGTGGCCGCCCACTGCCGGGGGACCTCGTCTTCTTCCGCGAGACCTACGACCTCAACCGGGATGGCCGCCGCAACGACGGGCTCACCCACATCGGCCTGGTGGAGACGGTGCGCCCGGACGGCACGGTGCTGATCATCCACCGCGTGGCCCGGGGCGTGGTGCGCTACCGGATGAACCTCGAGCACCCGCGCGCGCGCGTCCACCCGAAGACCGGGGAGGTCGTCAACGACGCCCTGCGCGCGCCCGGCGCCTCAGGCCCCGCCCGCCTCACCTCCGAGCTCTTCGCCGGATACGCCACCCTCTTCGACGTCCGCGGCCCCGAGCGCGTGGCCGCACGCTGAACGGCTCGGCTACATCGGCCTTTCGCCGGCGAGGAAGTGCTCCAGCTCCTCCTCCTCGAGCGGGCGGCCATCCTGCGCCAGTCCGAGCGCGTTGATCGACGCCTCGTCGATCTTCACGTGCGCGCCCTTCCGCCACTCGGTGGTGTGCGAGGAGCCGTCCACCAGCCGCCCCACCAGCGCATCCTGCTCCCAGGCCACCACCTCGGCCCAGAGGTCCTCGTTGACCGGCTCGCCGTCCGGGTGCGCCTCGAAGGGGGCGCGGACGCGGAAGGAGAGCGGCTCCATCAGCCCGCGGCGGCCGAAGCGCGCCTTGAACGCGGGCAGAAGCGCCTTCGCCTGCTCGCGCAGCGCCTCGGAGAGCTCCGGATCCTCGTCCACGAACTGGTCCCGGTACGGCGTGAGCAGGGTGGAGAGGTTGTGCCGCCCGCTGCCGGAGAGGACGGTGAAGAAGTTGCCCTCGTGGCCCTCGAACGCGTCCAGCGGCAGCCCGATGAGGCTCGAGCGCGCCTCCTCCGAGGGCACGAGGATGAACGCGTCCCCGCCCGAATCCACCTGCGGGCGCTCCGGCGGGCCGTGACCGAAGGCGAGGTCCGTGCACAGGCTGTGGAGGAAGCTCTCCGCCGCCGGCAGATCCTCGTCCGCGAGCTGGAACACCTCCACGTCCCGGATGCCGAACTTCTCCATCCCGTGCGAGTGGACCCACAGGGGCGTGTTGCCCTCGGCCACCTGCACCGCGTGGAGGTTCACGTGGTCCCGGATGTCGAACTCCAGCTCGGTGATCTCGCGGACGTCCTCCGCGTCGTGGAGCTTGAAGGCCGTCACGTCGAGCAGCGCGGACGCCTCCACCTGCTCCATGATCGACCGCGCGCACCACAGCGCCTCGAACACCGCCACCGAAGGCTGCGGCCGGCCCGGCTCGAAGGAGATCCGGTAGAAGCCGCGCGCGTTCTTGAGCAGGTCCTGCGAGTCGTCGCTCCCGGAGAGGAAGTCCGGGGTCCAGCCCAGGGGCCCCTCGAGCGTGTCGAACCGCACCTCCACCGAAGCCTCGCCCGAGCGCAGCGTGAAGCCGTGCTCGCCCGGAAGCGGCGTCACCGTCACGTCCTCCGCCTCCAGCGCCTCGATCATCGCCTCCAGGGGGAGCGGCTCCGGCGAGAGCGCGGCGAGGATGTAGACCTCCTTCACAGGTACCTCTCGATCTGGCGGAAGAGGTCCACCCGGTCCACGAGGTCCTGCACGTAGTCGAGCTTGTCCGTCGGCAGCACCAGCACCGGCGACAGCTTGTACCCGGCGAACCACTCCTCGTAGAGGTCGTTCAGCCGCTTCAGATAGCTCGTGGGGATGTCCTGCTCCATCTGCCGGCCGCGGAGGCGGATCCGGTCTTTCAGGGTACGCACCGGGCAGCGCAGGTAGATCATCAGATCCGGCGGCCGGAGCGTCTGGGCGATCCCCTCGTACAGGGACCAGTAGGTGTTCCAGTCGCGCTTGTCGATGAAGCGCTGCCGGTGGAGGTTGCGGGCGAAGATCTCCGCGTCCTCGTAGAGCGTCCTGTCCTGAAGCAGCGTCCCCTCCGCCCGCTCCATCTCCCGGTGGAGCTGGAACTTGCGCGAGAGGAAGAAGAGCTGCGAACGGAACGCCCAGGTCTTCATGTCCCGGTAGAAGTCGTCCAGGTACGGGTTCTCGTCGTTCGGCTCGTAGAACGGCACCAGCGCGTACTTCCGGGTCAGGAACCCCGTCAGCTCGGTCTTCCCCGCGCCGATGTTGCCCGCGATGGCGATGAACTTGCGGCGTTCCACCGGCGGGCTTCTAGCCCTCCCCACGTCCCGGCACCAGCGCTCCTTGCCCACGCGCCCCCCACGTCCGCGGACCGGGCCCACGGCGAGCCAGAGGCCGGGGCCGGGGAGCGACCGGGCGGCCGGCGCAAGGGCTCCCGAGGGCAACTGGACCGCGCGTGTCCGGCAGGGGACATGCTAGGGATCGACGGCGTGAAGCACCTGCCGCGGATGGTCTTCCACTTCTTCGTCCACGCCCTGTGGATCACCCTGCTCTTCCCCTTCGCGGTGGTGGCGACGCTCGTCCACCCGAAGACCGGCGCGGTCTGGATGGCGCGCGATTGGTGGTCGCCGTTCCTCGTCTGGATGAGCGGGGCGAAGCTCGTCGTCCACGGTCGGGAGAACGTGGATCCGGCAAGGCCCACCATCTACGTCTCCAACCACCAGTCCGCCTTCGACATCCCGGTGCTCCTGATGGCGGTGCCGGTGAACCTGCGCTTCGTGGCCAAGCACTCGCTGCGGTGGGTGCCGGTGCTGGGCTGGTACCTCTGGCTCGCCGGCCACATCCTCATCGATCGCAGAAACCGGACGCGGGCCATCGCCTCGCTCGATCGCGCGGCGGCGAAGATCCGCTCGGGCACCAGCATCCTCGTCTACCCCGAGGGCACGCGCTCCGCGGACGGGCGGGTGCTGCCGTTCAAGAAGGGCCCCTTCGCGCTCGCCCTGAAGGCTGGCGTGGCGGTGTGCCCGGTGACCGTGGAGGGCACCTCCCGGCTGATGCCGAAGAACTCGTGGCGCATCCAGACCGGCGGCGAAATCCGCGTGAAGATCGGCCCGCCGATCGACGCGTCCGCCTACGGTCCGGAGGCGCGCGACCGCCTCACCCGCGACGTGCGGGAGGTGATCATCCGCCAGAGCCTGGAGCTGGGCGGCAAGGGAGGCGACGTGGAGAACGCGGTGGCCGCAGCAGGACTGGAAGGGGTGGGCAGGGCGGTGTCCCTCGACGCGCACCGGCAAAAGGTGCAGGCGCCCGACCAGCGCAGGAAGGCGTCCTCCTGATGCGGCCCTGGCGCGCGCTCCTCCTCTCGGCGGCGGTCTTCGCCCTGCCCTTCACGACCGGCTGCGTCACCCAGCGCGGCGCTTCTGCCGGCCTCTCTCCTCGCGAGCAGGCGCAGGTGCACGTGTCGAAGAAGGACTGGCCGCGCGCCCTGCCGATGCTGGAGGCGCTCCACCGCGAGGACCCCTCGGACCTCGAGCTGGCCCGCGCCCTCGTGGAGGCCCACGTGCGGACCCACCGCGCCCAGGGCCTCATCTCGAGGCTGGAGGCCGGGGACGAGGGCCGGCCCCCGGCCGTGACCGCCTACATGCTGGGCCTTTCGCGCTTCGCCGGCCCCGCCGAGGCCGACCGCGCCATCGACGACTTCCGCCGCGCGGTCTCGCTCGCGCCCCAGGTCCCCGAGCTCCACCACCGGCTGGGGCTGGCGCTGCTCGAGTCGGAGCGGTTCGGCGAGGCCCTGGGTCCCCTCGAGCGCGCGCACCAGCTCGCCCCCGAGCG
>CAZCWA010000380.1:0-5476 GCA_964502265.1 uncultured Myxococcaceae bacterium
CTCCGCGTCGAAGGCGATTCCGGTCACCTGGGTGGTGGACGGGTTGGCGGTGATGGCCACGTCGGCGGCGGAGACCTCGGTGGTGGAGGCGCCCAGCCGCTCGTCGCCCAGCGCGAGGATGGGCGAGGTGCCCGCGCTGCCCACCGCCCACAGCTTGCCGCCGGAGGTGATCTCCGAGTGCTGCACCCGCACGGTGGCGGGCGCGGCCGCGCTCACGCAGACGGTGTTCGCGTCGAGGGTGGGGCTGAAGGCGCGGCGGACCACGCTGCCCGGCGCGCCCACGCGGAAGGCGGCCACGCTGTAGCGGCCGGTGGGCAGGTCCTTCACCTCGCCCCCGCCGGCGACGTCCACCGTCTTCTCCCCTCCGGTCAACCGCAACGAGGCGACGGCGCCCTCCGGCAGCCCCTCCACCTCCACGTTCACAGAGCCGGTCCCGCCCGCCGGGCAGTCGTCCTCCGGCGGCCCACAGGCGACAGCGCCGAGGAGCACGAAGGAGGTGAGACCCACGAGGCAACGCGCGCGAGAACGGGGAGTGCGGTTCATGGCCGCGCATCATGCCCGAAGCCCGCCCGTCTGCTCACGGGGCAGGGCGCGCGTCGGCGGCGTGCCCACCCGCGCGCGGTTGTGATAGGCGCGGCGCGGCTGCGCCGTGTCCGGCCGGGCGGTCGGGCCGGGATGTTCCTCCGGTAGCGCAGCGCACTTCGGCCGCTACGTTCAACGTGTGCGCCCGTGCATGGCCCGGCGCGGAGAGGTGACCGGGGATGCACGGGGCGCGAGGATCCTCTCCATGTCATCCCGCTTCGAGCACCACTTCGAGGGCGCGGAGCTCCTCGACGGGCTCCTCGATCTCGCCGGCTCCCCGTTCGACTCCAATGAGGTGCTGGCGCGTTTCGTCGCAGGCCACCAGGCCGGCGCGTCGCCTTCGGAGATCATCCCCACCCTCTTCGACGGCGAGCCGCGCTTCCCCAGCCCGGACGTCGCGCGCAAGCTGTTCCAGAACCTCTTCGGGCTCTGGGACCTGGTGACCTCGGGGCGCAAGGTGGAGCTCGAGCCCACCAAACGCCCGCCGCGCGAGAAGAAGGAGAAGCCCACGCCGCCTGCGCCCTGGGACGAAACGCAGGGGCCGGACAAGGCGTTCGTGGAGGCCGCCTGGCGCTACCTCGACGCGCTGCCGGAGGGCGATCCGCGGGCGCACGAGCGGCTGGTCCACGCGTTCGAGAACCGGCAGGACGCGCTCATCCAGTGGCTCGATGAGCAGGACCTTCCGGACGCGCCGTACGCGGCGCTGCGCTACCTCCTCTTCGAGTTGCATGCGATGCTGGAGCTCGGCTCGCCGCATGGGGTGGGCACGGTGGATGCGCGCGCGCTCCGGCGCCGGGCGGATGAAGCCGGGGAGGACGGGGCGCAGGTGCCGCAGGCGCTCCGGGCGTGGGTGGACGAGTCGCTCGCCGAGGGCGATCTCGAGGACGAGCCGAAGTGGAAGGCGCTGGCCCTGCTCGGGCTTCACGCGCTGTGGGCCGCGCGCCGCAACGGGCCGGCCGGAAGGGCATGAGCATGGCGAAGAACGACGACGACTCCACCGGCTTCACCGGGAGGCGGAAGAAGAGCTACCGCGAGCTCGACGCGCAGCGCGGCAAGAGCAAGTCCCACTCGCGCCAGGACGATCCCGCCCAGCAGCGCCTCGAGCGCAGCGCCAGCTACCAGAAGTACAAGAGCGCGGCGGACGCCCTCTTCACCGGCGGCGAGCTGCCGGAGGCGCTGGCCAAGACCTTCGATCCGGAAGGCAAGCGCAAGGCCCAGAAGGAGGCGATGGGCAAGCTGCGCGAGCTGGACCGCAAGGCGTGGGTGCAGGGCGTGATCGACTACCTGGAGAAGTACCCGGAGCTGCCCGAGGACCCGTACTTCCTCGACTCGCTGCTCGACCACCCGCGCGAGCGCATCGCGGACAAGGCGCTGGCGAAGCTGGAGGGGCTGCAGGAGGAGGGGCGGCTCACCAAGGTGCCGGGCAGCCTCTCGGAGCGCCTCAAGTCCATCGAGCTGACGTCCATGGATTCGGAGCTGCAGGCCCGGGCGAAGGCCCTGAGGGAGCGTCTGCGCGGGTAGGATCGCGCGGATGGGCATGGAGATGGGAAACGGTCTGCTCCTCTGGGTGCGCCGGAACTCGGCGAGGGCGGTGGCGCTGCTGCTCGCGCCCGGGATCGCGGTGCTGGCGCTCGATGCGTTCATCGAGCACTACGCGGGCCGCAGCGGCGAGGACCCGCTGCAGGCGGTGCCGGTGGGCTACGGCGCCGCGGCGTTCTTCGTCCTCACCCTCTGCTGCCTTGTGCGGCCGCGGGCGGCGTTCGTGTGGGGCGCGCGGGTGGTGGGCGCCGCCGGTGTGGTGGTGGGCGTGTGGGGCGCGGCGCTGCACGCGAAGCTCTTCTTCGAGGACCTCGGCGGCAAGTGGACGATGAACACGGTGGAGGGCGCGCTGGACATCGCCCCGCCGCTGATCGCGCCGCTGGCGTTCGCGCTGGTGGGCGGAGCGCTCATCGCGCTGACCTGGTCGAAGCTGGTGCTCCGCATCGAGGTGGGCGCGCCGGAGCAGGCGCGGGTCACCGGAACCGTGGTGGAGCTGCCGAAGCCGGGCTCGCACGCCACGGACGATCAGGAGCGCCGCGCCGGCCGTCCGTGAGGGTAAGGTCCGCCGCCATGTCTTCATCGTGGTGGCGGGTGTGGCGCTGGCAACTGCACTGGCAGATCTTCCTCGGTCTGGCGCTGGGTGCGGTGTTCGGCCTCGCCGTCGGCGTGTGGGCGGTGGAGCAGATCCCGGCCGAGGTGCCTCCCGAACGGCGCGGGATCGAGGGCGGCGCGTTCGTGCGCGGCCTGGCGCTCTTCTCGGTGATCGAGCTGTTCGGCGATCTGTTCCTGCGCGCGCTCTTCGCCATCATCGTCCCGCTCATCACCAGCAGCATCGTGCTGGCGGTGGCGCGCATCGCGGGGCAGCACGGCTTCGGCCGGCTCGGCCTGAAGGCGATGGTCTACTTCTTCAGCACCAGCCTCGTCGCCATCCTCACCGGCCTGGCGCTGATCAACGTCTTCTCGCCGGGCATGGTCGACGGCAGCGGCATCCTGCAGGGCGAGGACCTGAGCGCCTTCGGCGGCGCGCAGCAGGAGGTGGACCGGCGGGTGGAGGGGCGCGGCCTCGCGGACTTCCTCGACGTGTTCCGCACGATGATCCCCAGCAACCTCATGGGCGCGGCGGTGGAGGGCAACTTCCTCGGGCTCATCGTGGTGTCGATCACCGTGGGCTTCTTCACCGCCCGGCTTGCGGACGGCCCGCGCGAGACCTTCGAGCGCTTCGTGGAGGCGATCCAGGACCTCACGCTGATGGCCACCCACGTCATCCTCCGCTTCGCGCCCATCGGCGTGCTCTTCCTCATCGCCCGGACCTTCAGCGAGCAGTACGCCACGCTCCGGCCGGACGGGCGCTTCGCGTCCTTCATCACCGGCATCGGCACCTTCGCCGTCGTCACCCTGGTGGCGCTGCTGCTCCATCTGTTCCTCACCCTGCCGCTGGTGCTGCTCTTCGTCGCGCGGGTGAACCCGCTGCGGCACTTCCGCGCCATGGCGCCGGCGCTGGTGACGGCCTTCAGCACCGCGTCGTCCGCGGCCACCCTGCCGGTCAGCATGCAGTGCGTGCAGAAGGGGGCGGGCGTGTCCCCCCGGGTGGGCGGCTTCGTCCTCCCGCTGGGCGCGACGGTGAACATGGACGGGACCGCGCTCTACGAGTGCGCCGCGGCGATGTTCATCTGCCAGGCGTTCGGGGTGGAGCTGAGCCTGTTCCAGCAGTTCGTGATCGTGGTCGTCGCGCTGCTCACCAGCATCGGCGTGGCGGGCGTGCCGTCCGCGTCCCTGGTGGCGATCGCGGTGATCCTCACCACCGTGCAGGGCTCGTTGCCCGCAGGCCAGGAGGTGAATCTCCTGCTCGGGATGGGCCTGCTCTTCGTGTTCGACCGGCCGCTGGACATGGTGCGCACCGCGGTGAACATCTTCGGAGATTCGGTCTGCGCGGTGGTGGTGGCGAAGACCGAGGGCGAGCAGGACGTGCTGCGTGAAGGACCCGGACGCGATCCGGATCCCATCGGCTGAGGCGACATGGTGGACCTCGACAAGCACCTCATCCTCTTTGGTCACGGCTGGGCCTTCCTGCCGCGCACCCCGTACGAGATCGGCCGGCTCCAGAGCGCGCCGGAGGACGCGGTGATCGTGCACCACACCGAGGAGGGCGAAGGCTCGCGGCCGATGGTGAGGCTCGGGCCGTGGGAGGGCAGCGTGCGGCTGGCGCTCGGGCCGGGAACGCGCGAGGCGGAGCAGGTGCTCGAGGATTGGTGGGACGGCGAGCCCGCCACCGGCAAGGGATGGTCGCTGCGGACCCAGCGCTGGACGATGCCGTGGCCGGCCGGGACCTCGTTGTGGTCCACGCGGGGGCACGTGGACTGGCCCTTCGAGCTCACCCTGCCCGGCTGCGCCGAGGACGAGATGCTCTACGTGCAGGCGCCGTTCACGCGTGCGCCGGAGGCCTCCCAGCTTCTGGCGGCGGGGATGAGCAAGGTCGGCGAAGAGGCCTTCCGCGGTGCGGCGGGCGAGGTGATGGGGCTGGAGCTGGCGTACTCGCAGGGCGGCGAGCCGTGGCGGCAGTGGCGCTACCTCGTCCCGCTGGAGGGCGGCACGGTGGCGCTGGTGACCGTGCAGGCGGCCGTGGAGAACCGGGCGGCGTTCCTCGCGCTGGGGAAGGACGTGGCGGCGCAGCTCCGGGCGCGATAACGGGCGACCGATGAGATTCCACGAGCAGGTCCACGGCGTGTACTTCGACGATCTGGATCCCTTCCAGGTCCTCCACAACGCGCGCTACCTCCTCATCTTCGAGCGCACCGTCGGCTCGTTCTGGCGGCACCTCGGCTGGGGCGGGCTGCTCGACGCGCAGGGGAACCCGGACCAGTACCACCTCGTGCGAATGAACCAGATGGAGTACCTGCGCGCGGTGGAGGGCGTCTCGGACGTGCGCGCGCGCGTGTGGGTGGAGAAGCTGGGCCGCACCTCTTTGTCCTTCGGCTTCTGCCTCCTGCCCATGGACGAGGACGTGCCGTACGCGAAGGGGACCCGGGTGGTCGTGCGCGTGGATCCCGAGACGCGCCGGCCCACCGAGTGGACGGAGGCCTTCCGCAAGCGGCTCGAGCCGTACCGGAAGGACCTCGTGACGCCCTGAAGCGCCCTCGGAAATCCGTCGCGGGGATGCGGGATGCCCGGGCGCTCCGACCGCGCGGGTGCGGCCCCTCTCCTCTGTAGCGCCGGTTGGTATCCCGCTTGCTCAGCCGCGGGGCATGGGGAACGTGCGAAGCGAAGCGGTGCTGTCGAAGAAGTGGTTGTGGCGCAGCGTGCTGGCGGGGCTGACGGTAGGCGCGTCACTGGCCAGCGCCAGCGCGGCGTGGGCCTG
>CAZCWA010000381.1:0-5458 GCA_964502265.1 uncultured Myxococcaceae bacterium
GGTGATGATCATGGTCTCCATCGGCACCTTCAGTTGGAGCTCGCTGAAGAACCTCCGCACCTACCCGAAGGCGTCGAGCATCGTGATGATCTCCACCGTCGCGGTGGTGCTCTTCACCCACGACCTGGCCAGGGGCGTGCTGGTGGGCGTGCTGCTCTCGGCGCTCTTCTTCGCGCGGAAGGTGGGCGTGGTGCTGCACGTGGGATCGGTGGCGGCGGAGGAGGGCCGCGCGCGGCACTACACGGTGACCGGTCAGGTCTTCTTCGCCTCGGCCGAGCGCTTCGTCGCGGGGTTCGACTTCAAGGAGGTGGTGGAGCGGGTCCGCATCGACGTGGGCCGCGCGCACTTCTGGGACCTCAGCGCGGTGGGCGCGCTGGACAAGGTGGTCCTCAAGTTCCGGCGGGACGGCGCGGCGGTGGAGGTGGTGGGGATGAACGAGGCCAGCGCGACGCTGGTGGACCGCCTCGGCGTGCACGACAAGCCGGACGCCGTCGAGCGTCTCATGGGACACTGATGAGCGAGATGACGACCTCCCTCCTGAACGTCGGTGGTCGGGTGCTCGCCGCCATCGATCACTCGTCCTTCTCCGCCGGCGTCAGTGAGCTCGCGGGCTGGGCGGGCGTCCGTCTCGGCGCGCCGGTGGAGCTGCTTCACGTGCTCGACCGGCATCCGGAGACGGCCCGCGGCGTGGACCTCACCGGCACGATTGGCCTCGGCGCGCGCGAGGACCTCCTGCAGGAGCTGGCGGCGCTCGACGAACAGCACAGCCGGCTCGCCCAGCAGCGCGCGGTCCACCTCCTCGAGGGCGCACGCCAGCGAGCGGCGGCGGCGGGCGCAACTCAGGTCGAGACCCGGATGCGGCACGGCGCGCTGGTGGAGACGCTCACCGAGCTCGAGACGGACGTGCGCCTCTTCGTCATCGGCAGGCGCGGGACGCACGCGGACCGGGCCCGGGGACACCTCGGGAGCAACCTGGAGCGCGTGGTGCGCGCCGTGCACCGCCCGGTGCTCGTCTCGCCCGAGTCCTTCGAGCCGCCCCGGAACGTCCTCATCGCCTTCGACGGGCAGCCCACCGCGCGCAAGGCCGTGGAGATGGTCGCTCAGAGCCCGCTCTTCCACGGGCTGCCGCTTCACCTCGTCATGGCGGGCACCGAGAGTTCCGAACACCAGGCGCAGCTCGCCGACGCACGCAACAGGCTGACCGCCGCAGGCTTCAGCGTCCACGCCTCCATCCGCCCCGGCCGCCCGGAGACCGTGCTCGGCGAGTACGTGAAGTCAGAGGGGATCAGCCTGCTGGTGATGGGCGCCTACGGGCACTCCCAGATCCGGCAACTGCTGGTGGGGAGCACCACCACGACGCTGCTGCGGACGTGCGAGGTGCCCGTCCTGCTGCTGCGCTGATCACCGGACGCAGAAGGTCCCGTCGCAGACGTACTGGGGCGGGCAGGTCGTGCACGTGTTGCCGCCCGAGCCGCAGCTTCCCAGGCTCGTTCCCGGCAGGCAGATCCCGCTCTGGCAGCAGCCGTTGCAGTTGGCCGCGCTGCAGGCGGCGCCCGCGTCGCTGACGGGCTGGCAGGTGCCCGAGTGGCAGAGGTTGGGCTGCTCGCAGACGCTGCAGGCCTGGCCGTAGCTGCCGCAGTTCGACAGCGAGGTGCCAGGCAGGCAGATGTCCCCGACACAGCAGCCGTTGCAGTTGTGGGGACCGCAATCGATGGGAGCGCTCGCGTCGAACGGGTTCTGGCAGGCGTGCTGAAAGCACGTGTCCGGCGCGCTGCACGCCGAGCAGGCCGCCCCCGCTTCGCCACAGTTCGCGCTCGAGGTCCCCGGCAGGCAGATGCCGTCGATGCAGCAGCCGTTGCAGTTCGTCGCGTCGCAGTGGACCGGGCCCACATCCGGCGGAGGCTGGGTGGGAACGAACGGCCCGCTGTTGATCGTGTCGCCGCCCACGAAGCGGCCGAAGGCGAGAATGGAGGAGATGATGTCGCCGTCTGCCACCGCGTTCGACGCGGTGTAGCGGACGCCATCGCGCGACTCGTAGAGCGACACGCTGCGGCCGGTCACATCCACGAGCGGGCGCAGCGAGAGCCGCACCGGACGCTGGAACGTCGTCTCGATCGGCGTGAGCTCCACCACCTGTGTCAGCGCCGGGATCCCCGGAGGCGTCACGTCGGGAAGCAGGCTCGCGCACAGCATCTGCTCGACGGGAAGCGCGTTCGGAGGCACCTCGACCAGCACCGCCTCGAGCTGAAGCGTCCCGCCCAGCGCGCCGATGCGGGCACAGGTGCTGTCGCCTTCGGGGGCGACGAAGCAGGCGGATGGCAGCAGCCCCGCCAGCGCCAGCACGACGGCGAGCAACAGGGAGGAGGGCAACGAGCGGGGGATGCGAACCATGGTCAGCAGCCTAGACGAGCGGCCTGGCCGGCGTCTCCACATCAGGAAGGGATCCTGCCGGGCGGCCGTCGGGACAGCGCCTCCCGAAATGATCGCGCGCTGGCCCCGGTTGGGGGCCGGCATGGACATCGAGAGATACAGGCAGGATCACGCCGAGATCCTGGCCGGGATAAACGCGTTGCGTGAGCTGGTGCACGCCGGCATTCCGGCGCAAGCCGGGCCGATCGCCGCGAAGATCGTCGAGCTGAACTCGGTGGTGCGGCTGCACCTCGCCGTCGAAGATCGCTACCTCTACCCGGCCATCGAATCCTCAGGCCAGCCGACGTTGGCCGGGATGGGCCGCAGGTTCCGCGAGGAGATGGGTGGCATCGCCGAGACCTTCGTCGCGTTCACGTCGAGGTGGAACACCGCGCAAAAGGTCGCAGCCGATCCGGAGGGCCTGCGCGCGGACGCGAACGTGGTGATGCGGAGGGTGTTCGAACGGGTGCAGCGGGAGAACAACGAGCTCTATCCGGCCATGGAGGCGCTGACCGCCCCCAAATAGGGGAGCGGCGCCCGCTCGAGCCGCGTGATGCGGTCGCAGTGCGTGATTGTGACCGCGCCACGCCCGCCCTAACATCCGCGCCCATGGTCGCGCCGATCACTTCCCGGAGCCGCGCCCTGCTTCGGGCGTGACCCGCCCTGCCCTGCTCGCGGTCGTCCTCTTCGTCTCGGGGATCTGCGGGCTCGTCTTCCAGACCGCGTGGCTGCGCGAGCTGAGGCTGGTCTTCGGTGCCTCCACCCACGCCAACGCGGCCGTGGTCGCCATCTTCATGGGCGGTCTCGGGATCGGTGGCTACTGGCTCGGCGCGCGCGTCGATCGCAGCGCCCGGCCGCTGAGGCTCTACGCCCTCCTCGAGGGCATCGCGGCGCTGAGCGCGGCGGTGAGCCCCTTCCTCATCGACGGGGTGCGTGCGCTCTACGCGATGACGGGCGGCTCCCCCGCGCTGGGCGACGTGGGGGCCACGCTGCTGCGGCTCGGGCTTTCCGCACTGGTGCTCGCGGTCCCGACCATCGCCATGGGCGGCTCGCTGCCCGCTGCCGTGCGCGCTGCCACGGGAGATGCGGACCGGCGGCGCGTGGGGCTCTCGCTGCTCTACGGCGCCAACGCCCTGGGCGCGGTGCTGGGCACGGTCTCCGGCACCTTCCTCCTCTTCGAGACGCTCGGCACACGCGGCACCTTGTGGACCGCCGCCGCGTTGAACGCCCTCCTGTGCCTCGTCGGGTTCGTTCTGGATGCGCGCGCAGGCCCGGTGCGCGCCGCCGCGCCTCCTCCGCGAAGCGCGAGTGCCCTGCCCGCCTTGCCCGTAGACGAGGAGCGCCCGCAGGACTCGCCCGCGCGGAAGGGACACGTCCGCTTCGTGCTCGCGGCGGCGGCGATCACCGGCTTCGTCTTCTTCCTGATGGAGCTCGTCTGGTACCGCATGCTCGCGCCGCTGCTGGGCGGGTCGGTCTTCACCTTCGGGCTCATCCTCGCGGTGGCGCTGCTCGGCATCGGCTCGGGCGCGCTGGTCTACCGGTGGCCGGGCACGCAGCGGCGGCCTTCGATCCGGGGCTTCGCCTTCACCTGCGCGCTGGAGGCGGTCGCGATCGCGCTGCCCCTCGCCCTGGGAGATCGCGTGGCGTTGCTGGCCGTGCTCCTGCGCGAGGCCTCGCCGCTGGGCTTCGCCGCGCACGTCTCCGGCTGGGCCGTGGTCACCGCGCTGGTGGTGCTGCCCGCCGCGTTCATCTCCGGCCTCCAGTTCCCGCTGCTGGTGGGCCTGCTCGGCGAAGGGACGGCGAAGCTGGGCCGCCAGGTGGGCGCGGCGTACGCGTTCAACACCGCGGGGGCGATCGCCGGCTCTTTGGTGGGCGGGTTCATTGCGGTGCCGGTGCTGGGCGCTGTGGGCTCATGGCGGGCCTGCGCCTTCGCGCTCTGTGCGCTCTGCCTGTGGGCCTTCTGGAGATCCCGCGTCCAGGCGCGCTCCGGAGACGACGCGGCCGAGGCGCCGGAGCGGGTCTGGTCGGTCCCGTCGCGCGCGGACTGGCGGGTGCCCCTCTTCGTCGGGCTCGCGCTGCTGATGACGCTCGCGCCGGGTCCCACCGCGTTCTGGCGTCACTCGCCCATCGGCGCGGGCCGGGGCGACAACCTGCTGGAGTCCGCGAACCGGCTCGAGCGCTACATCCGCAACAAGCGGCGCGACGTGTGGTGGGAGCGCGACGGCCGCGAGAGCAGCCTGGCGATGACGCGCTCGCAGGGCATCGCCTTCGAGGTCAACGGCAAGACCGACGGCCACGCGATCGGCGACGGGCCCACGCAGGTGATGGGCGGTCTGGTCGGCGCCTTCATGCACGACGACATCCGGCGCGTGCTGGTGATCGGCCTGGGGACGGGGAGCACCGCGGGATGGCTCGCGGACCTGCCCACCGTGGAGCGCGTGGACGTGGTGGAGATCGAGCCGGTCGTGGCCCACGTGGCGCGGGCGTGCGCTGCGGTGAACCGCGACGTGCTCGATCATCCGAAGATCCGCGTGCACTACGCCGATGCACGCGAGGTCCTGCTGGCCCGCGGCGACGCCTACGACCTCATCTTCTCCGAGCCGTCGAACCCCTACCGCGCCGGGGTGGCGAGCCTCTTCACCCGCGAGTTCTACCGGGCCGCGCGCGCACGCCTCGCGCCGGGCGGCGTGTTCCTCCAGTGGCTTCAGGCCTACGAGGTGGACGCGCTCACCGTCGCCGGCGTCTACGCCACGCTGATGCCGGAGTTGCCGCACGTCATCACCTGGACCACGCAGCCGGGCGATCTCATCCTCGCCGCCACGCGCGAAGAGGTGCGGCTGGACGTGGAGTCCTTGCGGCGCCGGATGTCCCCGGACCTGATGCGCGAGGCGGTGCGCTCGGTGTGGCGGATCGACTCGGTGGAGGGCGTCGTGGCCCACCTGGTGGGCGACACCCGCTTCGCCGAGAACCTGGCGCGGCGCGGACAGGGCCACGTGAACACCGACGACCTGCCCCGCGTGGAGTTCGCCTTCGCGCGCACCGTCGGCCG
>CAZCWA010000382.1:0-5421 GCA_964502265.1 uncultured Myxococcaceae bacterium
GCCCGACGGCATGTCGCAGGTGGTGCCGGTGGGACAGGTGAGGGTCTCGCAGTGCGCGCCGACCGGGGCCGTGCGTCCGCACGCCGCGAGGACCCCGAGGGCCAGGGCGGCGAGCAAGAGTGAGCGACACATGGCAAACCTCCGGGTGAGCGCGGCTGTCGCACATCACACGGCGGGCATCCCTGCCTGTCAACCGCGCGGCCCGAAGTCGGCGAGCGGGATCAGCGCATCGCGTCGGGCTCGAGCGCGCGGGTGCCAGCGCGCGGGAGCTTCTGCCGCATCGTCAGGACCGGCGCGAAGAGGTCCCCGTACTTCTCCACGCGGCGGAGCACCGCGTCCCACTCGAAGGTGAGCAGCGCGGGATCCTTCCGCTTCGCGCACAGCTCCACCTCCTCCCACGCGAGCGGGGTGGAGACGGTGGGCCGCTCCTTCGCGCGCAGCGAGTACGGCCCCACGGTGGTCTTGTGCTCGTCGTTCTGGCTCCAGTCGACCAGCACCTTCCCCTTGCGGAGCGCCTTGAGCATCTTCGAGACGACCTTGTCCGGGGTCTGTCGCTCCAGCAGGCCGGCCACCGCGCGGGAGAACGCCTTGGTCTCGTCGTAGGTGACCTCGGTGTTGAGCGGCACGTAGACCTGCAGCCCCTTCGAGCCGGAGGTCTTGGGGAACGCGCGCAGCCCGAGCGACTCGAAGAGCGCGCGGATCCGCAGGCCCACCTCGCAGGACTCGACGATGCCCGCGGGCGGTCCGGGATCGAGGTCGAACACCAGCACGGTGGGCCGCTCCAGCGCGTCCTTCAGGTGCAGGTACGGGTGCAGCTCGAGGTCCGCGAGGTTCGCCGCCCACACCAGCGTCGCGAGGTCGTCGAAGAGGCAGAAGTCGATGTTCGAGCCGCGCCCGTGGCTCCACACCGGCGCGGTCTTCACCCAGTCCGGCCGGTGCTTCGGGCACATCTTCTCGTAGAAGTGGCTGCCCTCGACGCCGTTGGGGTAGCGCTTGAGCGTCATCGGCCGGCCGCGCACGTGGGGCAGCAGCACCGGGGCGATGCGCACGTAGTAGTCGATCACCTGCGCCTTGGTGAACCCGGCCTTCGGGTAGAGCACCTTGTCGAGGTTGCTGAGCTTCAGCCGCCGCCCCTCGATCTCCACCTCCGACCCGCTCACGACCCGCTCTTCCTCTTCTTCGCCGCGCTCTTCTTCGCGGGCGCCTTCTTCTTCCCCCTGGAGGCCGTCTTCGCGGCCTGGGCCCGGTGGCGCCGCTCGCCGCGGTCCTCGTCCTCCGTCTCTTCGCCCCGGCGCTCCTTCTTCATCGCCTCGAGGCTGGCCTGCAGCGCGTCCATGAGGTTGATGACCTTGGTGGGCTCCTCCTCCGCCTCGGGGGCGACGATCTCCTCGCCCTGGGCCTTGCGCTCGATGAGGTCGAGGACCTTGGCGCGGTACTCGTCCTGGTAGCGCTCGGGCTCGAACTTCGCGGTGAGCGACTCGATGAGCTGCTGCGCCATCTCGAGCTCCCGCTCCTTCGGCGTCGCCTCGCTGCCGGGCAGCGCGTCGAGGTCCGAGACGTCGTTGACCTCGTCCGCGTAGAGCATGGTGGAGAGCGCGAGCGCCTTGCCCATCGGCCGGACCGCGCAGAGGTACTGCCGGGTCCTCAGCACCACCCGCGCGATGCCCACCTTGCCGGACTTGCGCATCGCCTCGAGCAGGAGCTGGTACGCGCGCGCGGCGCCCTTGTCCGGCACGAGGAAGTACGCGCTCTCGAAGAAGACCGGATCGATCTCCTCCTGGTCGACGAAGTCCTCGATGGCGATCGTCTTGTCCGCCTTCGGCCCGAGCGCGGCGAGCTCCTCCTTGTCGAACATCACGTAGCGGCCGGGGGAGATCTCGTAGCCCTTGCCGATCTCGTCCCAGGGCACCTCCTCGCCGTCCTGGCTGCACACGCGGAGCTGCTTGATCCGCGCGCCGTCCTTCTTGTGCAGCATGTTGAAGCGCACCTCCTTGTGAGAGGTGGCCGGGTGCATCCGGACCGGGACGTTCACCAGGCCGAAGCTGATCGCGCCGCTCCACATCGCCCTCGCCATCGCCGCTCCCTCCGGCCGGAAAGGTCTGTCCCCGGCCGTGCTGCCGCAAGGCACCCAACGTCGGCCGAAGGGCGGGCAGCCGAACTTCCCCATTGCCCCCCTGTCTGCGGCTGAATAGGCCCGGTGATCCGCAGTCCCCCTCAAGGAGACCCCACCATGAACGCGCTCCCCCTCCGGCTCGCCCTTTGCGCGGCGCTCGCCACCACCTCCCTCACCGCGGGCGCAGGCTGTGCCTCCCGTCCCGTCGTCGCCGCGGAGAAGGCGGCCGCCAGGCTCCTGCTCCCGCCCGAGCAGGAGGCGCAGCTCGGCCAGCAGCTCCACGCGCAGCTCCAGAAGGAGGGCCTCGTCCTCCTCACCGACGCGGAGACCACGAAGTACATCGACGACCTCATCCGGCCGATCCTCGCCGCGGCGAGAAAGGACCGCCCGGAGGTGAAGTGGCGCGTCTTCGTGGTGGACGACCCGGCGGTGAACGCCTTCGCCACCCCCGGCGGCTACCTCTACGTGCAGCGCGGGCTGATCATGTCGGCGCAGAACGAGTCGGAGCTGGCCGGCGTGCTCGCGCACGAGGCGGGGCACGTGACCGGACACCACGGCGCGCGCAACCTCGTGCAGCAGTACGGCCTGCAGGCGGTGGCCGCGCTGGCCCTGGGCGAGAACCCGAACGAGCTGGCGAAGATCGGCGCGCAGCTCGCGGCCACCGGGGCCATGCTGCGGCACTCGCGCCAGCAGGAGCACGAGGCCGACGAGTACGGCGCCCGCTACGCCAGCCGCGCCGGCTACGACCCGCGCGGGCTGGTGGGCTTCTTCCAGACGCTGCGCAAGCAGGCCGGCGACACCCCGCGCGCGCTGACCTGGCTGTCCACCCACCCCGCCCACAGCGAGCGGATCAGCCACCTGCAGTCCTTCATCAAGGAAGAGCGGCTGGGGACCGGGAAGACCGACCCGCTCGGGCGCCTGCCGCAGGTGAAGCAGCGCCTCTCCTCGCTGCCGTCCGCCGCGCCGGCCGCGAAGAAGTAGAAGGCCCTTCGCCTACCCCTTGCCGCGGCCGCGCCGCCAGAAGCGGAGCCGGACGCCGCCGCGGGCACGCACTGCGGTGGCGGCGCTCTTGGCGGCGCCGATGGGCATGTAGCCGGGGCGATCCTCTTCGGGCACCGGGGCCTCGCCCTCGTCCCGCGCGCCCCGGGCCTTGCCGCCCTTGGCGAGGTGCTCGACGGTGGCGTTGAGCTCCCCGCCGATGAGGAAGACGAGGCCGCTGATGTACATCCACACCAGCAGCACCATCACGCCGGCGATGGAGCCGTAGGTGACGTTGAAGCGCCCGAACTGATCGACCGCGCGGGTGAAGACCCAGGTGGAGGCGAGCCAGAGCGCGGTCGCGGACACCGAGCCGGGCGTGATGTAGCGGAAGCGCTGCTTCACGTCGGGCAGCACCCAGTAGCAGAGCGCGGCGGCGAGCATCACGGTCATCGCGGTGAACGGCCAGCGCACCCACGACCAGACGGTGGCGAACTGCTGCTCGACGTGGAGGAGCTCCGCCAGCCACTCGCCCAACCTCCCGCCGAGGACGAAGGCGCTGAACGCCACCACCACCAGCAGCGCCGCGAACACGGTGAGCGTGGCGGCCACGATCTGCGTGCGCCAATACGGCCGGGACTCGGGGACGTCGTAGGCGAGGTTCAAGCCCTTGCGCAGCGCGTCCACCCCGCGCGAAGCGGTCCACAAGGTGAGCAGCAGGCCGAGGCTGAGCAGGCGCGGCCTCGGGTTCTTCAGGAGCGTCTCGAGGTGGTCGCGGATCACCGAGAGCGCCTCGCCGGGCATCACCCACTCGAGGCGCTCCAACACCGTCTCCACCGCGCCCTGCAGCGGGAGGTACGCGGTGAGGGTGACGAGGAAGAAGAGGAACGGGAAGAGCGAGATGAGGAAGTAGTACGAGAGCTGCGCCGCCGTGTCCGTCACCGCGTTGTCGCGCAGGCGCAGCACGAGCCGCTCGGTCACCCGGATGGCGTGCACCTTCCGCAGCTCGCTCCAGCGCAACACGACCCTCCCCTCGGTTGGGGCAAGAGGTAGGCATCATGCCTGCCTGCCGCCATGGAGGGAGGATTCTCCGGTCACTCGTCCCGGTGGATGGGGAAGGTCATCGCCACCGAGAGGCGCACGCCCCACTCCGGCCCCGCGTCCGGCGCGACGAGGTGGTAGCGGGCGCCGAGCTCGAGGTTGACCGTCTGGGACGCGACGTCGGTCACCTGGCCGATCGTCAGGTGCAGCGGGAGGGTGAGCCGCTCCACGCCCTCGGGCGCGCGCCAGTCGACGACCGGCTCGGCGCCCAGCCCGAGCGTCACCCCGCTGTCGAAGGTGAAGGCGACGTTGGGCTGCAGGTGGGTGCGCTCCACCGCGCGCGCGCCCCGGACGCCGGTGACCGACCAGAGCTGCCACGCCCTCAGCGCCAGCGTCCAGTGGGGGTCCTGGTGCACGAGGCTCACCGCCGGCCCCATCGACACCTGCCCGGTCCCGAGCGCCGTCCGCGTGGCGGTGGGAAGCTCGAGCGCCGGCCCCACGCCCCACGCCAGCACCCCCACGTGCGCCGGCGAGAGCATCACCTTCTGCAGCGTGTCCCCGACCCCGTTGACGCGGTCCCCCTCCGGCCCCGGCGGCGGGTTCGAGTGCACGAACACCACCGTCTGCGACACGAGGTTCCAGCGCGAGGTGAGCCGCATCGGCAGGAACGCCACCAGCCGCACCCGCGTCCGGCTCTCCCCGTCCCCCTCCCCCAACCCCATGTCCACGTCGTTGATCGACCGCAGGCTCATCAGGTTCGGGAGCGGGTTCTGCAACTGCAGCGCGATGTCGTGACGGTTCGGGGAGCGGCGGTCGGAGGAGCCTTCCGGTGGCGGCGGGGACGCCTGCGGTGCCGGTGCCTGCGCGGACACCGAGCCCGGAGAGAGCGCCGCCACCGCGCCCACCCCCACCACCGCCAGCCACCGGAGCATCCGCGTCATGGCGGGGAGGTAGCCATCCTGTGCCCGGGCCGGGATCGCCTTCGGGTCAGCCCGTCGCGCCGGCCAACAACGTCGGGTCGATCGCGCCGGGGGGATCCCGGACTGCCGCATGTCATCGCGTTGGCCGCGCAACCCTCCGCGCGTCGGAGATCCCGTGGCCGCGGGCGACGCCGCGCCGGGTGCGACCGCCACCTCGGCAGCGCCCTCGTGCTGGCCGGGCTGATGTCGCCCCTGCTTCTCGTCCTGGCGCACTGCGGGCGGCCGAAGGGAGGGGGACGTCATTCGTTCCGCAGGCGACAGGCGGCCTGTCCGGCAGTCACGCCCACCCCCGGCGCGAAGCGCGGGAAC
>CAZCWA010000383.1:0-5411 GCA_964502265.1 uncultured Myxococcaceae bacterium
AGCAGCGGCGTGGCGGGCTCACCGGCCTTCGGACGGAAGAGGACGGCCAGGGTGGTGAAGGTGGCGAAGGCCAGCGCGGTCCAGCCGAGGTTCCGCGACATCAGGTAGACGAACAGCGTCACCGCCACCACCACCCACACCGGCGCGAGCTTCTTCCACAGCACCATCGCCCGGTCGAGCTTCAGCCACTGCAGCGGCACCGGCAGGAACTCGATGGCGAGGATGGTCACGTAGAGGGAGACGCACCAGGAGACCTCGAACATCGCCGAGTGCTTCGGCGCGTTGAAGGCGAGCTGCCAGAAGTGCCACGGCAACCCGAGGTCCGCGAGCAGCGTCACCGCCACGAAGGAGTAGCTCAGCAACCCCATCAGCAGCGCGGATCTCCCCAGCCCGTAGAGGTCATGCCGGCGCAGCACGTAGACGAGTCCTGCCGTCGCGAACGCGCCCGCGGCGAGCGCGATCCACACCAGGTCGAAGACGATCCACAGACCCCACGCGTAGGTGTCGCTGAGGTTGGTCGTCGCGCCGAGCCCCAGCCCGAAGCGCGCCAGCAGTGAGAGCACCCCGCCCGCCATCACCGCGGCCAGCACCTTGTTGGCGGTGGTCCACAGCGGGAGCTTCAGCGGCGCGAAGCTCGGGTGGCCGTGGTCGTCGTGCTTCTCCTCGTGCTTCTCCTCGCGCTTGGGGGCCAGCGCGGACTCGATCTTCTCCCGCCGCTTCGACACCGCGTAGGTGACGCCGAGCACCGCGCCCACCGCGGCGACCCCCGGAGGCACCGCCGCCAGCGCGGTGTGGCTCTTGGCGGGGAAGCTCTCCTTGATCACGTCCGGCATCCCCAGCTCTTCGAAGGGCACCGAGGCGAGGTACATCCACCCGGTGCCGCCCGCCTCGTGCTCGCCGTAGACGTGGTCCACGTACTTGTCGGGGTGCTGGCGGATGCGCGCCTTCGCCTTCGCGAGCAGCTCGTCCCGCTCGCCGAACTCGAGCGCGCCCACCGGGCACTGCGACACGCACGCCGGCTGCTCGTGCTTGTCCGCGAACGCGAGCTGGTTGTCCTCGGTGGTGGCCGCGCCGTTGCGCAGCTCCGGCGCCTGCTCGTACTGCCGGTCGAAGCACCCGTCGCACTTGTTGATGTGCGAGGCCCGGCCGTCCCACTCCGCCGCGGGCGCCCCGAACGGGCAGGCCCAGACGCAGTACCGGCAGCCCATGCACTTGTCGTAGTCGTACGTCACCGTGCCGTCCGCCTGGACGTTCATCGCCGTGGTCGGGCAGGCGGACACGCAGGCGGGGTCGATGCAGTGCATGCACTGCCGCTTCACGAAGACGTACTGCAGGCCGCCCGGCGCGTCGGCGTCGGGCACCTCGTTGAAGGTGACCACGGTGCGCGTCTTCCCGGACACCGCCGCCGGCTGCTGCAGGCTCGGCACCGCTGCGGTGAGCGCGGTCTTCTCCGCCGGCAGTCCGTTCCACTGCTTGCAGGAGACCTGGCAGGAGCGGCAGCCGACACACTTGGTGGTGTCGACCAGCGTCCCCCGGCGGGGCACCTTCGACTCTGCTGCGGTGGCCGCGCTCATCGCGCACCTCCCGTCCGCTCCAGGCTCACAAGGCAGGCCTTGGTCTCCTGGCACCAGGTGTTCGGATCACCCGCGTCGATGGTGAGCACGTTGGTGCTCGGTCCCGTCGACAGCCCCTTGTAGCCCCAGTTGTAGGGCATCCAGACCACGTGGACCTCCTGGCCCTGGATGCGCATCGGCTGCATCCTTCGGGTGACCACCGCCTTCACCTCCACCTGACCGCGCGCGCTCGTCACCCGGACCCGGTCGCCGTGGCGGATGCCCTTCTGCTTCGCCAGGCCCTCGCTGACCTCCACCCAGGGCTCCGGCGCCAGCTCGTTGAGCCACGGGATGTTCCGCGTCACCGAGCCCGCGCACCAGTGCTCGGACATGCTCGCGGTGCTGAGCACGATGGGGAACTCGTCCCGCGTGCCGATGGGCTGCAGCCCCTTGATCCGCGGGTACTTCAGCACCGGGTTCACCTGCGCCTCCGGGTGGAGGAGGTTGCGCACCGGGCTCTCCACCGGCTCGTACATCTCCGGCATCGGCCCGTCGCCGAGCACCCCGCTCGCGTCACGCGGCATCCCCGGGACCTTCGGATCCGGATCCTTGTACGGCGCGGCGAAGAGCCGGCCCACGCCCTCTGCGGTCATGCGGAACGGGCGCTGGCCGTTCACCGTCTTCGGCCCATCGGTGGCCGAGGGCACGTCCGGCGTGTCCCAGCCCGTCCACTTCCCCGCCGCCTCGTCCCACCAGACCACCGCGCGCTCGGGGTCGAACGGCCGGCCCTCGGTGTCACAGGAGGCGCGGTTGTAGAGGACGTGGATGTTGCCCGGCCAGGTCCAGGCGAAGCCCGGGTAGATGCCCAGCTTGCCCGGGTCGTTCCGGTTGTCGCGCCGCTTCGTGAGGTTCTTTCCGCCCGCGAAGATGCCCGCGTAGATCCACGACCCGGACGAGGTGCTCCCGTCCGCCTGCAGCTCGCCGATGCCCTTCACCGGCTGGCCGGTCTTCAGGTTGAAGCCGTTGATCTCCTGGAGCACCGCCTCCGAGCGTCCCTCCGCGGGATAGCGCCACACCGCGTTCACGATGGGCGCGTCCTTCTCGTCGCGGCTTTGGCCCACCTTCGCCCGGACGCGGGTGAACACGTCGTCGAGGATCTGCAGGTCGCTGCGCGCCTCACCCGGAGCAGGCACCGCGGCGTACCGCCACTGCACCATGCGGCCGGAGCCGGAGATGGTCCCGTCCTTCTCCATGAAGTACGCGGCGGGCAGGAGGATGACCTCGGTCTGGATGCTCTTCGGGTCGCTGCCCGGGCGCTGCCAGAAGCAGGCGGTCTCGGTCTGCCAGAGGTCCTGCACCACCAGCATGTCCAGCTTCGCCAGCGCCTCGTGGACGAGGTTCAGGTTGGGCTGGGTCACGCACGGGTTCTGACCCATCACGTACATCAGCTTCATCTGGCCGGTGAGCGCCGTCTCCAGCATGCGGAACACGCTGTAGTCGGTGGCGGCGTTCTTCTTCGGCAGCCAGGCGTAGCCCCAGTCGTTCTCCGGCTGCGCCTTGTCCCCGAACCAGCTCTTGAGCGTGTTCACCGCGAACTTCGCCCGGAAGGTGCCGATCTTCTTCGTGTACGCCTCGAAGGTGGGCTCGGTGTGCGTGGGCGCGGCCACGTAGCCGGTGAGGTAGTTGTGCAGCACCGACATGTCGCAGGCGCCCTGCACGTTGGGCTCGCCGCGCAGCGCGTTCACGCCACCGCCCACCTTGCCGATGTTCCCGAGCAGCAGCTGCAGGATGCCGTAGCAGCGGATGCCCTGGACGCCGGTGGTGTGCTGCGTCATCCCCAGCGCGTAGAGGATGGTCCCCGGCCGGTTGTTCACCAGCAGGTCGGCGATCTCCTTGATCTGCGCCGAGGGGATGCCGCTGATCTCCTCGCCGATCTGGAAGGTGTAGCGCGCGAAGTGCTGGCGCAGCTTCTGGAAGACGCAGCGCGGATCGTCGAGGCTCTCCGCCTTGACCGGCATCCCCTGCTCGTCGACCACGTAGCCCCAGCTCTTGTTGTCGTACTTGAGGTTCTCGCCGTCGTACCCGCTGAAGACGCCGTCATCGAAGGCGAAGTCGTCGTTCACCAGGAACGCCGCGTTGGTGTGCGCGTGGACGTAGGCCTCGTCGTAGAGCTTCTCCTCGAGGATGTAGCGGATGATGGCGCCGAGGTACGCGATGTCCGCGCCGGGCCGCACCCGCGCGTAGACGTCCGCACCGGCAGACGTCCGCGTGAAGCGCGGATCCACGTGGATGACCTTCGCGCCCTTGTCCTTGGCGCGTTGGATCCACTTCATCGCCATCACGTGGTTCTCGGCAGCGTTGCTACCCGCGATGAGGAAGACCTTCGCGTGCTGGAGATCCAGCCAGTGATTGGTCATCGCACCGCGGCCAAACGTGGCCCCCAAACTGGGGACCGTGGGGGAGTGTCAAAGTCGTGCCTGGTGTTCGATGTAGGGCGTGCCCAGCAGCCTCCCCATCTTCGCGAAGAGGTAGCACTCCTCGTTGGTGTTCTGCGCCCCGCCGAGCATGCCGATCGCCTCGGTCCGCATCGCCGGGACCTCGCGGTCGCCGATGCTGTCGGTGGCGATCCAGTGCCTGTTCCGGACCTCCACCAGCTTCGCGGACACCCGCTCGAGCGCCTCGTCCCAGGAGATCTCCCGGAAGCGGTCGCTCCCCGGCGCGCGGTAGAGCGGCTTCGTCAGGCGCTGGTCGGACGTGTGCGCGGCGCTGATGCCGGCGCCCTTGCTGCACAGCGCGCCCTCGTTGACCACGTGGTCCGGGTCGCCCTCGAGGTTCAGCAGCTTGCCGTCGCGGACGTGCAGCACCATCCCGCAGTTGCACGAGCAGAAGTTGCACGCCGAGGTGAACTCCTGCGTCCCGCTCAGCTTCAGCTTCTTCGACGCAGCCTTCGCCTGACCGACGTCGACGCCCAGAGGCCCCAGGGCCATGCCGGCGCCGGCCGTGCCGGCCACTGCGCCTCCCACGAGTTTCAGGTACGACCGCCGCGTGATCGCCATGCCGAAGCTCCTCCGGACGGCCGTACGCAGGCGTTGCGCACGTGACCGCCGCTGCGGAGGTGGGCACTGCATCGGCCGGGCCACACCGTGACGTGACGGTGACGTGACGGGGACGCACGGCGACGCGGCGAACGATCACGCAACGGATGCAGCGGCGCCCGGGGAGGGGGCGCAACGCGTGCGCGGACCTAGCCGGCGCGGAGGAAGGGCAGCATCTCGCCCGCGTGGCTCCAGACCGCCTCGGGGTACGCCTGCGCGGTGGTGGTGTTCACCCACTCCAGCCGCGCGAACTTGTAGTCGGGGTAGCCCGGGTTGACCTGGGGGTTCTCCCACTCGCTCTTCGGCAGCCCCATCGCCTGCAGCGTGGTCCCCAGCCACTGGTGCCACAGCAGGCCCGGGTGCCGCTTCTCCAGCGCGTTGGGCGCGTAGGTGACCGCGAGGTTCCGGTAGTCGCAGACCTGGCCTGTGCGCAGCGAGCCGCCCGCGCTGCCGAAGGTGACCACCGGCATCGACTCGGAGTTGTGGATGGTGTTGCCGCACTCCTGGGTCCACACCAGCAGCGAGTGGTCGAGCAGGGTCTGGCCGTCCCCCATCTGCACCGCGTCCATCTTCCCCGCCAGCTCCAGCATCACGCCGGCGAAGAACCGCCGCTTCGACTCGGCGAGCACGCCCTGCCGCTGCCCGTCCGCCGCGTCCGCCCGGTGCGCGACCTCCTGGTGCCAGTCGCCGGCGAAGTTGCTGAAGCGCGGATCCACCCGCATCACCGCGATGCGCGAGACCCCGCAGCTCATCGCCAGCACCA
>CAZCWA010000384.1:0-5386 GCA_964502265.1 uncultured Myxococcaceae bacterium
GCGGTAGTAGGCGTCGCCGGCGCCCCGGATCTGGAAGTAGACGACGTTGAAGCCGGCGTCCGCCGCGCGGTTGATCACCGAGACCACGTCGCCCTGGTTCGAGTAGGCGAAGCGGGTCACCCAGATCGCGCGCACCTCGTAGTTCTTCATCGGTGCCTCGCTGACCGTGACGTCCACCGGTTCGGAGACGATGTCGCCCGCCCTCGCCGTGACCTGTGCATGGCCCGCCTGGATGCCGCTCAGCCGCACCAGATCCTCGCCCATCGAGAGGACCTCCAGCTCGACGATGCCTTCCGCAGTGACCTCCCACTGCGCGGAGCCGCTCACATCCGCCCAGGTGCCGTCATTGAACCGCGCGGTGGCAGTGAGGCCGGAGACGCCGCCCACCGTGAGCTCCAGCGACTTCGGCGTCACCTCGAGGTGTTCGACGACCCGCTCGTGGGTGCCGCCGTCGTGTGGGAGGTGACCTGCGTCCCGGATCCCACGGTCATCGCGCCCGGCATCGACGTGGCCGGAAGGAGGCAGATGGCCCGCATCGATGTCGACGATGGATGCAGGACCACACGCGACCGCGAGGGTGGTGAGCAGGAGGGTCTGGGCGCGCAGCATCGGGAGGTCTCCGGGACGCGCGATGATGCGGCGCGCCTCCGTGGTGGGCAAACAGGCAGCCACGTCAGGCGTCACCGGCCAGCGACACTGTGGAAACATGCCGCCTTCCTGATCGTGGAGAGGTCATGTCGGTGTTCTCGAGAATGGCCCCTCTGTGGGCGGTGGCCGTGGCGGTGGCGGCAGGCGGCTGTGACCGGGAGGTGCTCCTGCCCGAGGACCGAGGGATCCTGACGATCACGGACGAGCGCGACGGGATCGTGGGTTCGGACTCCACGAACGAGGTGGACTTCGGGCTGAAGGAGGCGGGCTCGGTCACCTCGCTGAAGCTGCTGGCGCGGAACGAGGGCACCGTCGGGCTGGTGATCGACAAGGCCGAGCTCCTCGAAGGAGATGCGGTGCCGGCGGGCGAGGCGTTCGCGCTGGAGCTCACCCCGGGGACCCGAGTGGAGGCCGGAGCGTTGCGCGAGCTGTGGGTGACGTTCACGGCCCCGGAGGTGGGTGAGCCGTCGCAGCACCACGCCCGCGTCCGGGTGCTGGCCACCGACGACAAGCAGAATCCCATCATCAAGGAGTTCGTGCTTCGTGCGCGGGTCGTTCCTTTGCAGTGCGACATCCCGGCCTCGTTGACCTTCGGCAAGGTCTCCCTCGAAGACATCGGCCGGCAGAGCATCGTGATCAGCAATCCGATGGAGGAGCCCGTCACCGCAGTGATCGGCTCGATCACCTCGAGCTCGGGTGGGGAAGGCGGCTTCACCGTCAGGTCCGAAGGTGAGGTTCTCGGCGCGTCCGGATCGCAGTGGAGCATTCCCGCCGGCGGCACGCGCACGCTCGAGGTGGCGTTCCTGCCCCTGGAGGTGGGGCCGTACCTCGCGTCGCTGCGCATCCACAACGGCAGCCCGGGGTGCGAGGAGACGCAGGTGACGCTGGAGGGCACCGGCGTCTCGTCCGTGCTGACGTGGGCGCCCGCGATGGTGGAATGCGGCTGGGTACCGCCTGGCAATTCCCGCAAGCAGACGCTGACCTTCACCAATGAAGGAGAGGTGCCGGTCGAGCTGACGAACCTGCGCTCATCGAACGCGGCAGAGGTCCAGGTATCGGCTTCCACGTTGCACGTGCCGGCGCGAGGCGGGACCGCGCAGGTCGAGGTGACGTGCTCGCCGACTGCGCTCGGACCTCGGCAGACGACCTTCACCTTCGGGACGGACCTGCGAACGCTGCCTGCAGGCCAGGTCCAGGTGCGCATGTGGGGTGGTGGCCCGGAGATCGAGGTCGAGCCCTTCCCGCTCCTCGACTTCGGCCGGGTTCCGCTCGTGGACGGCGGGATCGGGAGACCTGCGCAGGACGCCTCCTCCTCTCGTCGGACCCTGCGGGTGAGGAACCTCGGCAACCTGCCGGCAGTGCCCGACAACCACGCGAATCTGAGGCTGGGGACGCCGGACGAGAACGGCGATCCGGTGGCGCCGTATTGGCGGGTCGAGCCGCTCGACGCGAACACCTCCGCGGACGAGTTCACCGTGAGCGTGCCGGCGGCGTACGACAACGCGGTCGGTCTCGTGGCGCGCGCGGGCGTGAACACGCTGGATCTCACAGTGACGCTGCAGCCGCTCACGGCCGGGACCAAGCGCGCGCGGCTGACGCTCTTCTCCAACGACGCCGACGAGGGCGAGCTGGAGATCACCCTGACCGCCGAGGTCCTCGAGGTGCCCTCGTGCCGGTATGCGATCGAGGCGCCCGCTCAGGGACTTCATTTCGGTGTCGTCACGCCGCCGGAGAAGGTGGACCAGTCGCTCCGGCTGGTGAACCTCGGCACGGCACCCGCTGAGGTCTGCTTCGTGAGCGGGCTTCAGATCGACCCGGGGTCCAGTCCCCTCTTCTCGATCGCGCCGGAGCAGGCGACGAACCTCGAGCTGCAGCCGGGCGAGTCGATTCCGCTGCGCCTTCGCGCGACCGGAAGCGGTAGCGATCCCACCGGACAAACCGCCCTGACCGGCGCCGTTGAATTTCACGTGTCGTCATCCGACGCGCCCCGGGCGAGCATCCCGCTGCACGCGATCCGCGGTCCCCAGTGCCTCCTCTTCTCGAAGGAAGCCGTGGACTTCGGCACCACCGCGCCGGGCTGTGGCGCCTTCACCGAGACGATTCGGCTCTACAACGTCTGCTCGTCGCAGGTGCTGATGCAGGGCTTCGCGGTCGAAGGCTCCGGCTTCTCGCTGGAGGACGCACCGCAGATCGGCAGCGGAGGGCTGGCCTTCAGCGAGATCGAGCGGGTGTACGAGGTGACGCTCGGCTTCGCCCCGCCGCCGGGCGGCTCCGGCTTCTTCCGGGGGGATCTGCGCGTGACCGGCACCGTGGACGGGGAGGGCGTCACCTGGGTCCTGCCGCTCGAGGCGGACGTGAGCGCGAGCGGCGAGCACGTGGACACCTTCTCTCTTCCGCCGCAGCCGAAGGTGGACGTGCTCTTCGTGCTCGACGACTCGGGAAGCGGAATGCCGCCGTACTACGCGGAGGTCGTCCAGCGCTACGCGGCGTTGATGGCGCCGGCGTTCGCTCGGAACGTCGACTTCCACATGGGCCTCATCACGACCGACATGACGACGTCGTACGCGCAGGGCCAGCTCCAGTCCGGGCCTCTGCATCCCGAGAAGGTGCTCACCCCAACCACAGCCAACCTGGCCCCGAAGTTCGAGGCGAAGTGGAACGTGGGGGGCGCGGGCAGCGGCCACGAGACCTGCCTCGCAGCGGTGACGGCTGCGCTCGCGCCGCCGCTCACGAATGGGCACAACGCCGGCTTCCTGCGCGACGACGCTTCGTTGAGGGTGCTGTGCATGACCAACGCACCCGACCAGTCGGGGGCGCCCTGGACGCTGCACCGCGACGCACTCTGGCGGGTGCGCGGCCATCCCCGCCGCAGCGACGTCTCGTTCAGCGCCATCGCCGGGTTCGGTCCCACCACTCCGGGCTGCTTCTACGACTCAGGGCCGGAAGACGGGCGCTACGCGGAGCTGGTGTCCGCCACCTTCGGCTTCCGTGAGGAGGTCTGCACCACGGACTGGACGAAGACGGTCAATGAGCTCGGCGAGCACCTCTTCGGCCCGCGGCGGCACTACTTCCTCGGCGGCAGGCGCGACCCGCAAGCCCAGGTGACGGTGGAGATCGACGGCGTTCCCGTGCCGTCTCAGGCGCCCGGAGGTTCGGTGGCCTGGACGCTGAACGGCGCCCAGAACGTCATCGAGTTCGCATCGGGTTACGCGCCCGCGCCCGGCCAGACGCTGAAGCTGCACTACCCGACGGCCTGTCCCTGATCAGTTCACCGCGGGGCTGTGCCCGCTCTGCCAGGTGAGCTTGCTCAGCTTCACCACGCCGTCGCACTTCGCGCAGGCGTTGCCCTCCGCGTCGAAGATCGTGCACCGCGCGAAGAGGGTGGAGCCGCCCGCGTGTTCCACGTGGGCCTCCGCCCAGATGTGCTCGCCGCGCACGGGGCGCATGAAGGTCATCGAGAGCTGCATCGTCGCGGTGCGGCGCTTCGGATCCACCAGCGCCGGCGTGCAGCCGATGGCAAGGTCGAACATCGCCGCCAGCACGCCGCCGTTCACCGCGTCCGTGCCCAGGCCGCCGAGGTGCTCGCGCTTCACCGGGTCGAGCGACACGCGCGCCCGGGTGCCTTCGGGGAAGCTCAGGCGCAGGCCGAAGTGGCGCATGGACGCGCTCTGGTTGAACTCCTCCGCATAGCGGGCGAGCGCTTCGGTAGAAGGAGCGGGCGCAGGGTTCGTCATGGGTTCTCCCATACTTCATCTGCGGTAGAAGGGCGGCGCCTTGGACGAGCTGCTCGACGACCTCAACGCCCCCCAGAAGGAAGCGGTGCTGCACGACCGTGGACCCCTGCTCGTGCTCTCCGGTGCGGGCTCGGGCAAGACGCGCGTCATCACCCGGCGGGTGGCGTACCTCGTGCGCGAGCGGGAGGTGCAGCCCTGGCGCATCCTCGCGGTGACCTTCACCAACAAGGCCGCGCGCGAGATGCGGGAGCGGCTGCAGGCGCTGCTGGGCGAGCAGGCGCGGGACCTCGTCGTCTCCACCTTCCACAGCGCCTCGGCGATGATCCTCCGCCGCGAGGCCGAACGGGTGGGGCTCTCCCGCTCCTTCGTCATCTACGACGACGCGGATCAGATCGCGCTGGTGAAGCGTGCCGCGCGCGAGGCGGGCCTCGACCTCTCCAACATCTCGCCCCGTGAGCTGCTCTCGCGGATCGACCGCTGGAAGAACGCGGCGAAGACGCCGGAGGACGTGCAGGTCGCCAACGACGACTACCGGGGCCTGACGGCGCTGCGCGTGTACCGCAGCTACCAGCGCATGCTGCGGGCGGCAAACGCGGTGGACTTCGGCGACCTGCTGCTCCTGCTCGTGGAGCTGCTGCGCAAGAACCCGGACATCCGCCACCACTACCAGCAGCGCTTCGAGTACGTGCTGGTGGACGAGTTCCAGGACACCAACCCGGTCCAGTACGAGTTGCTCCAGCTGCTGGCGCCGCCGCCCGCGTCCAACCTCTGCGTGGTCGGCGACGACGACCAGTCCATCTACCGCTGGCGCGGCGCGGACGTGGGCAACATCCTCAACTTCGCCGACGTCTACCGCGGCGCGCAGATCATCAAGCTGGAGCAGAACTATCGGAGCGACCAGACCATCCTCGACGCGGCCTACGCGGTCATCCGCCGCAACGCGCGGCGGATGGAGAAGAAGCTCTGGAGTGACCGCCCGCGCGGCGTGCCCTTGAGCCTGCTCA
>CAZCWA010000385.1:0-5383 GCA_964502265.1 uncultured Myxococcaceae bacterium
CTCGATCCACTCCTTGCCGCTGTCCGCGCCGGAGGGGTTGGCCATGAACTCGGTGATCACCAGGTCGCCCGGGTTGCGGCCGGTGCACGAAGGCGGGTTCACGGTCCCGCAGAGATCGTTCGGTGCGCCCGGGGTGCCCTTGTCGCCCATGCCGTAGGCCTTCGAGGCGAGCGCGTCACAGAAGCCCGAAGAGTCGTTCTGTCCGGCCCCGAGCCTGTCCGCCGAGAGCTGGATCGCGGTACCCGCGCGGACGGTGGTCCACGTCACTTCATCCAGCGTGGTGGTCCCCGCGAGCATGGTCAGGGTGGCGTTGCTGTTGGGCAGCGTGGTCCCGTAGGTCGCGTGGACGACGGGCAGCCCGCCGTTCCGCTCCGGGTCCGCCGAGCGCGCGATCACCGCGTAGTGGCCCTCGGCCAGCGGCACGCACTCGTTCGCCTTCACCGTGCTGCGGCTGGAGCCGGCGGCGAAGGTGAGCCCGTTGAGGTCCACGTTGGCGCGCGCGTAGACCTCGACCCACTCGCCGTCGGTGTCGTTGACCGCGGCGGGGTCCGGCATGATCTCGGTCATGATCAGGCTGCCCTGCGAGGGGTAGTTGATGGGCCGCGATTGGCGGGTGACCGGGTCCACGCAGTTGCCGCTGGAGGTGTCGCCGCAGGCCTGGTTCGCGGCGCCCGGGGTGCCGGCGTTGGTGCCGTCGTACTTGGGCGAGGGCTCGGCGCTGCACCAGTTGATCTCCTGGTCGTTCAGCACGGCGTCCGGCGCCACGTCCCCGCTGAGCTGGCGGCTGCGGCCCGCGGTGAGCGTCTTCGTGTACTTCACCTCGTCCAGCAGCTTCTCGCCGCAGCGCAGGCCCAGCGTCCCGGCCGTGTTCCGGAGCGCGCCGAGCGAGCTGCCGTAGCTGTACTGCACCCACGCCGGCAGGTTGTTGCCGCGCACGTCGCCCACCACGAGGTAGCCGCCCGCGGGCACGGTCACCGTCTTGAAGGTGTGCTTCTTCTCGGCGCCGCCGTTGACGTCCGCGTTGAAGAGGGTCATCCCCGCGAGGTCGATGGCCTCACCGGTGGCGTTGAAGATCTCGACCCACTCCTGGCCGATGTCGTCGCCCTCCGGATCGCCCATGAACTCGCTGATCACGAGGTCGCCGGGCAGCCGCTGGTCGCAGATGCCGTCGAGCGTGGTGCCGTCGCCGCCGCCGCCGCAGGCCGTGAAGAGCAGCGCGCCCAGCAGCAGCGCGCAGTGGGTGGAGAGGGTCGGGGTGGTGCGCGTGTTCATCGTGTCCTCGTTCATCGGGGGCTACCCGTCCTCGCCGTACATCCCACCCTGGGGATCCGGCTCCTTCGTCGCGTCGTCCATCAGCGCCTCGTCGAGCTCCTTCGACGGCGAGAGCACCTGGCCCGGCAGGGAGACGACGATCTGCAGCTTGTCCTGCCCGGTGTACTGGTTGCGGTACTTGCGGATGATGCCGCGCACGCGGACGAACTCGCCCTTCGCGTGCTGGATGCCGGAGGAGAGGAAGACGTCCTTGTCGAAGAAGACGACGTCGAAGTCCGTCCCGCGGCTGCGGCTGAGCTTGACCACGGTGGGCCCGCGGTCGCCGAGCCGGATGTCGTTCACCCCGCCGAGCAGCACCACCTCCTGGCCCAGCCGCTGCTCGAGCTGCAACAGCGCGTCCCAGCGGGTGAGCACCACGTGGCGGCGGTCCTCCTCCATCTCCTTCTCGAAGCGGTGGATGACCTCCGCGCGGCCGTCCCACCACTTCAGGCGCTCGTCGTAGTCGCCGTAGCCGCGCTTGTCCGGATCCCAGATCCCCAGCTTCGCCTCGCGCGCGTGCTGCTGCGCCTCGAGGAACTCCTTGTGGAAGCGCCGCGAGCGTCCGTACTTGGTGAAGTAGGGCGAGAGCCCCGCGCGGACGATCTCGATGTTGTAGTTGACCCACTGCCCATCGCGCTCGACGAGCACGTAGCTGAGGTAGCGGCCGTAGTAGTCGCGGATCTCGCCGGGGTGATCGCGCTCGAGACGGACCCTGGTCACGCCCTCGAAGAATGCCATCGCCCACTTCTTCGCCTCCTCGCCGAGCGGTGATGCCAGCTTCACCGGCCGGTCCGAGCGCGACTGCATGATCTCCTTGTACTTCTCCCAGCCCTGCGCGAACGCGTGGCGCTCGGCGGCGGTCTTGAAGGTCTCCTCGGTGTCGATGGCCAGAAGCCGCAACGACGAGTCGAGACCCCGCACCCGGATGGTGTCGCCGTCCACCACCGCGGCCGAGCCGGCGATGGGGAAGTCGCCGATGACCAGCCCGACCTTCTCCAGCGAGGAGAGGGACGCTTCGGCCTGCGCCTTCGAGTAGCGGCGCTGGGACTTCGTCTGGCCGCAGCCGGAAGCGAAGGCGAGCGCGAGGGCGATGAGGAGGAGCGGGAGGGCACGCATTAGAACCGGCTCTCCAGGCGGAGCCACAGGCGGTGCTCCGGGTTGGGGCGGCGGGCGAGGGTGGCGCGGCGCTGATCGAGCATCGCGAAGAGGTCGTAGCGCAGCCGCGCGGTGAAGGTCTTGTTCGGCAGCCACGAGGCCTCGGCGTAGGACCAGGAGATGCGCTCGCCGTAGGTGTCGTCGGTGGGGTCCTCGTCGCTGTAGCGGGTGCGCAGGCGCAGCCGCACTTCGGGGATGGGCTGCGAGGTGACCTCCGCCACCGCGGCGAAGTCCTGGCGGAACCGTCCGTCCGGCGCGCGCTCGCTGCCGATGCCGTAGCGCAGGTCGTCCACCAGCTCGTGCTGGTACTGCACCGCGAACTTGAGGAGGCGGCCCATCGGGGAGAACTCGGCGCGGCCGGTGGCCCGGTAGAAGGAGCCGCGGCACAGCCTCGTCTCGTCGTTCTCGTCCTCGAGGATCACCAGGCCCGGCTTGTCGTAGCAGTGCGCCCGGCCGTTGTTCTGCAGGTCCTTGTTCACATGCTTCACCCAGCCGCCGAACTTCATCGACCGGAAGCCCACGAAGTCCGCGCGCGCGAGGAGGTCCACGCTCGTCATCCCCTGCGAGGCGGCCTCGTTGGCGAAGCGCGCCGCAGACGGCAGCGTCCACAGATCCGCCTGCGCGCGGAACCGCCAGTCCGGGTGCTGCCGGTCGAGGTAGCGCAGCCGCACGCCCGCCTCGTTGCGCGCCCGCTGGCCCTCGTACATGTCCGAGGCGGAGATGGGCCGTGCATAGGGGTTGGCGAAGCCCGCGTCGTAGTAGCGGAGGGAGCCTTCGAGCTCGCGCTTGCCGATCGAGTACACGGTCCGCTGCACCGCCGCGAAGCCGCCGTTGTTGCCGTTGGGCATGCTGTCGAAGGAGCGCGCGCCCTCGGCGTAGAGGCGGAAGGGACCTGCGACGGTGGAGCCGAAGACGCCGATGGCGCCGAACGGGCCGCCGAAGGGGTAGTTGGCGCTGGGCTGGAAGTCGAGCTGCGCGCCGTCCACCCGCCAGATCGGCGCGGCGTAGTAGCCGGTGAGGCCCACCCGGATGCGCTCGTCGAGGATCAGCGTGGCGTTGCCGCCGCCTGCGACCTCGTCGAAGAGGTGGGGGAGGGTGGCGAACTTGAGGCGGCGCTCGCTGGTGGAGTCCTCGTAGACGGGGAGGGTCTCGCAATCCTCCGTGCGCGGGTCGTCGCAGGAGGACGCGTCGTAGATCCGGTACTGGTACACCGAGCGCGCCTGGTACGAGCCGAAGCCGTGCAGCGCCAGCCGCGCGTCGTCCGAGAGCTGGAGATCCTCCACGCTGCCCGCCGCGCCGCGGAACCCGTCCGGCCAGCCGAAGTCGCGGGTGACGAAGACGTCGCCCAGATCCTCGTCCACGCAGACGTCGTCCGCCCCGCCGGTCTTGGAGTACCGGCACAGCCCGCCGAGGTCGCTGTTGAAGTAGACGATGTCGTCCGGGACCACGCCGTTGGGCGTCTGCCGCCGCGTGTTGTCCAGGGTGAGGCGCTCGCCGAAGCCGAGCCGGAAGGTGCCCGCGGTGACCTGCCGCTGCGGCGTCTTCCACCGCAGATAGAACTTGGGGACCTCGAGTCCGTACTGCGACGGCTGCGCGACGAGGCGCCCGGCGGAGGGATCGTAGGAGACCGCGCCCAGCCGCTGCCGGGTGGACATCATCACCAGGCCGGCGTTGAGGTCGTACGGGAGCTTCATCGTGGCGCGGAACATCGCCGGCGGCGCGAGCCTGTCTTCCGCGGCGTAGCGGGTGTGGAGCTGGAGCCTGCCGCCGACCGGGAGGATCGCGGCGCGCTCGGAGACGAGGAGGAAGGGCGCGAGCCGCTGCAGTTCGTCGGAGGTGAAGATGCCCGCGTCCACCAGCATCGCGGGATCCGTGATCGCCCCCGAGAGCCGGCGGTACTCGAGGATCGACTCCACCTGCGCGTACGTCACGCCGGGGAGGACGTAGAGCTCCTCGCGCGTGGCGGTGGAGAGATCGACGCCCGAGCGGAGGAGCTCCAGCAGCGTCTCCAGCGTCTCGTCCGAGATCTGTCCCTCGCTGTGGAGGTCGTAGAGATCCGCCTCCGTCTCCACGTCGATCTCCGTCTCGTACTGCTCGGCGCGGGCCGGGAGGGAGAGGAGCGTCGCCAGGACCAGGAGCGCTGCGAGGAGCCCGGCGCCTGTGGTGGAGCGGACCATTGATGAGAATCGAGCTGAGCCAGTCACCGCTTCCGGACGGTACCCCGAGACCGACGGATGAGTCGTGCCGGGAAGGTGACTTTTTCCGCGCCCACCTGAACGGGCGTGCATTTTCGTGGCGAGCAGGGGCTGGATACGCGCGCCTTGCAGCGGGTGCGCCGGCGTGATTGCAGTGTCCGGATGTCACTTCGCGTGGGGATCGACTTCGGGACCTCGAACAGCGCTGCGGCGATCCCGGGCAAGGACGTGTCCGAGTCGGCGCAGGTGCTGGCGCTGGATCCGCACGGCGAAGACCCACGGCTCTTCCGCTCCGCGCTCTTCTTTCCGGAGCACGAGAAGGACGTGTTCGCCGGCGGCGAGGCGATCCTGCGCTACCTCGAGGACGACGAGGGCCGCTTCATCCAGTCGGTGAAGACCTTCCTGCCGTCCACCAGCTTCACCGCCACCGAGATTCGTCGCCGCAGCTACAAGCTGGAGGCGATCGTCGCCCTGGTGCTGCAGCGGATGCGCGCCCGGATCGAGTCGCTGGCCGGGGACACGATCGAGAAGGTCGTCTTCGGGCGGCCGGCGGTGTTCTCGCCCGATCCGGAGAAGGACGCGCTGGCGCAGGAGCGGCTTGCCCGCAGCGCGGAGCTGGCCGGCTTTCCCACCCCGACCTTCCTCATCGAGCCCATCGCAGCGGCGCTCGGCTACGAAGCGCAGCTCGACCGCGACGAGTGGGTGCTCGTGGGCGACTTCGG
>CAZCWA010000386.1:0-5374 GCA_964502265.1 uncultured Myxococcaceae bacterium
TCCAGCTTCTGTCCCTCGCGCTGGTACTTCGCCTCGATCTCGTCCGACTCGACCTCCTGCTCGACGCGCTTCCAGCCGTTGCCGGTCAGCGCCTTGTCGTAGTGGTCGAACACGGCCTTCACCGAGTCGCCGGTCCGGAACTCCACCTCGGAGTCCTTGCCCTCCTGCTCCACCTTCACGTCCTGCGCGTTCGGATAGGCCCGGAGCTTCGCCTCCTGGTTGAACCACTCCCCGCCCTGCGCCCACGCCGCCGTCGTCCCGAGCAGCGCCACCACCATGCAGATCCGCTTCACCATGGTCCTCCTTGCGTGGTTGTTCGCAAGGTAGGGCCCGGTGCGGTGAGCGTCGCACCGGCCAGGCGAGCCGCCCCGGGCGGCAGGCGGGCGCGGGGGCGCGGCGCCGGGACGGGATGCGCGTGGACGACCCAACAGGCCTGACCCAACAGCCAAACGGCAGATGACGCACCGCCGCAACGGGCATAACCTGAAATAAATATACATGTTTGGCGGAACCCGGCGTTTCTGTATGGTCGACCCGCCATGCACCGACGCGTCAAAGGCATCCTGTTCGCGGACTACGTGCGAATGCTCAGGGCGCACAAGGAAGCGGATTGGTCGACGCGGCTCAACGAGCAGGACCTTCATTGGCTCTCCCAGCGGATTGACCGGGACGCCTGGTACCCGATGGATGCGTTCGAGCGCCTCGGGCTCGTCATCCTCAACGTGCTGGTGGACGGTGACCTGGAGCAGGTCCGCCAGTTCGGGAAGGTATCGGTGGAGTGGCTGCGCCTGGCGAACCCCGAGCTGCAGGCCGCGAGCGAGCCGCGGGAGATCGTGAGGCGCTTCCACGAGGCCCGCCAGAGCTACTTCGACTTCGCGCCCATCGAGCTGATCGAACTCACCGATCAGACGCTCGCGCTGCAGATCGACTACCGCATGGGTGACATCGCCGAGGAGGCGGCATCGCTGCAGACGATGGGCTTCTTCGAGGCCCTCCTCGAGCGCGGCGGCGCAAAGGACGTCTCGGCGCGCTTCGCCTCGTCGAGGTGGATGGGCGAAGGCCGCACCCTGCTGGAGCTGGAGTGGGTCAACGCCTGACGCAGGCCCCCGCTCAGGTCCAGAAGACGATCCGGCGCTGCGCGTCCGCGGGCCCCTCTCCCTCCCCGCCCTCGAGCAACCACGCGCGGTAGTCCTCGATCCAGGCATGGAGCAGGTCCGCCTCGGTGCTGAGGAAGCGCCCGCCGCCCCCTCCCTTCAGCCCGTCGTGCTGCACCTGCATGATCTCCACGTCCTGGACGATCACCTGCCGCGTGTACCAGCGCACCAGCGGCATGAGCGCGCGGGCCACCACGCTGCGCGGCAGGTCGTACGGAAGCCGGTAGCTGATCGCTGTGTAGACGCGGCTCTGCAGCGGCCCCACCGGCGTCACCTGCGAGTTGATCGCGAACCCGCTCTTCGGCCCCCAGCGGTAGTCCACCCGCGTCACGTTGGGCATGAACCAGTGGTCGGTGTGCTCCATCCCCTCGCCGCCCACCGCGAAGAGCCGCCCGAGCCCGGTGAGTTCGTCGCTGCGCTGCTCGTAGCGCACGAGCACCGAGCCGCCTTCGCGGGTGACGGTGGCGGGCACCTCGCGGCGCGCCGGCATGCGGAACCAGCCGCGGTGGACGAAGCCGGTATGCGGCACGTCCATGAAGTTCTCCACCAGGTTGGTCACGCCGTTGGGGAAGTCGGTGACCATGAAGTAGACGACCCAGCCCGGCTCGCCGAAGTACGGCACCCGGAACGCGGGCCTGCGCGCGCGGCGCGCGTCCCCGCCCATGAACACGTAGACGAGCCCATCCTGCTCCAGCGTGTCGAAGCGCGGGACGCAGCCCAGCTCCGCCGTCCGCTGCCGGATCCCGTGCGCCGCACACGCCTCCGCATCCAGGGAAAGGCTCTCCTGCGAGGGCCCGAGCGAAGGCACCTCCACCACCCGGCCGGTCCGGTCATAGAGCCAGCCGTGGTAGGCGCAGCCGAGCTTCCCGTCGAACACGTCGCCCGCCGAGAGCCGCGCGTTCCGATGCAGGCAGCGATCGCGCAGCGCCACCGGCTCGCCCCGCTCGTCTCGAAAGAGGACGAGGCCGGTGCCGAAGATCGTCCGCGCCAGCGGCTTGTCCCGCCCCAGCTCCTCCGACAGACACGCGACGTACCAGAAGTCCTTCAGCGCGCCGCAGCGGCCCAGCTCCGCCTCCGCCTCCAGGTCCTGCTGCCGCCCGCTCCGCGAAGGGGCCTCCACGTCAGGCCTCACCGAAGTGCGCAAGCCACCCGGGCAGGCGGTGGAGGTCCACCGGCTTGATGTCTCCGGCGCGCTGGCCCATCGCCACGCACCGCGCCTCGTAGCGGCCCTTCCCGTCGCGCACCCGCACTGCCCGCACCGGCCCGAGCTGCCCGAGGCTGCGCGCGTAACCGTACGCATGCCCCGTGCACAAAAGCGCGTCCAGCGACCGGGCCAGCCTCTCCAGCGCCACGTCCGGAAGCTGCGCGCCCGCATGGGGCTCGAGATAGAGGTGGTAGGCGGGCGGCGAGCACCACTCGGGCGCCATCATCGAGAACGCCACCGCGTCCTCCAGCGCCGCCTCGCGGAGGGACTCGCCCAGCGCGCGCGAGGCCCAGTCCGCCGACAGCTTCTCACCCACCAGATCCACCACCGCGTCCGCGCGCCCGATGAATCGCAGACACGGCGCCTCGCGGTGGAAGCCCTCCACCCGGACCCGGTCGCCGAGCCGGTAGCGCAGAAACCCGCCGGAGGTGGACAACAGGGGCTCGTACACGCCGCCGCGCTGAAGCTCATGCGCGAGCAGCGGCCGCGCCTGGGGCCGCTCGGGATCGACGAACTCGTAGAAGTGGCTGCGCACGGCGAGCACCGGCGCGGGCGCGGCGAAGAGCGGGAAGGTCACCACGCCCTCGGTCGCCAGCAGCCCCTTGCCCTGCACCTCCACGTGCCCGAGCCGCGCCTTCATCGGGGGCAGCGCGCGCGCCGCCTCGGCGTCCGTCCAGCAGCTCACCAGCTCGAGCTGCGGGAAGAGCTCCGCCGCAGTGGGCCGCCGTCCGCCCGCGTAGAGGGACCGCAGCCGCGCCGCGCTCGCACGCTCCAGCTCCTCCGCCAGCGCCTCCCACCGCGCATCGAGCGTCTCCAACAGGAGGGTGAGGAAGGAGGGGTTCCAGACGCTGATGAAGGTCACGTCCGCGCGCTGGAGAAGACAGCGCAGCGTGGCGTAGCGACAGGTCTCGACGTCCGGCAGCAGCGCCAGCTCCGACGGCACCGCGAGGATCCGCTCCACCGCCGGCCGCAGCATCGGCGGGAAGTAGCTCGCGTCCGAGGCGCTGCCGATGGGGAGCCCGCCTTTGCTCCGTCCCGCGCGCGCACCGATCGGCGAGATGGACCAGTACGAAGGACCGCGGCGAAGCGGAGGCCGCGAGTTGAGCAGGTCGAAGAGCCACGGCGCCAGCGCGCGGTGGAACTCGCCCAACAGCCCGCGGGTCATCGGCACGTGCTTCGAAGGGCCGGACGAGCCACCGGAGAGTTCGAACCGCACCGGCGCCTCGACCGTGAGCGCGTCGTGCTGCCCGTCGAGCGCGCGCTGCACCCACGGCGCCACCCGCTCTGGACCGCCGACGGGAACCGCGTCCTGGAACTCCCGCGCGGTGCGCACCTGCCGCAACCCGATCCCGCGTCCCTGTCTGCTGTGCCGGACCGCCTCGAGCACCGCCGCGAGCCGCTCGCCCTGGGCCTTCTGCACGTTGGCGGTCGCACGCGCAAACGCGAACGCCTCCTTCGCGAATGCAGCGCGGATGCCGTCGTGCAGGACGGTGCTGGCCGCCGACTGCAACGTCTTCACGCGCCCAGCTCCCGCTTCGTGTGGGGCAACGCCTCGTCCCGCGCATCGGCCCGGACCGGGCGTGGCAACGGGAGCGGCACCGGCGCCGGCGCCGAGACCGGCATCTGCCGCGCACGACGCTTCCGGGTGAACCGCTTGGCGGCGATGCGCAGGAACGCGCGCGCCAGCTCGGAGAGGCGCACCTCGGCGAGGCACACCAGCTCATCGCCGTTCACGTGTCCGGGGTTGCGCGCGTGGAAGAAGGCGATGTCCGGATCCGAGAGCGCCCGCGCGTCCACCGGCGCCACGCCCTCCCGCACCTTGTAGTGCCCGCTCATGCGGACGACCTGGGTGGCCGCGTCGTACTGCGCGCCGAACCACTCGCCGCAGATGCGGTGCACGAACGCCTCATCGGCCGGAGCGGGCTCGAGGCCGCGCCGCGGAAACGCGCCGGCGAAGTAGCGGAGGATGATGAGGTAGGTCTTGTACCCGGCCGACAGGAGCAGCCAGTAGAAGGGCGAGAAGGGCCGCCGCAGCTTGCGCCAGAGGAGGAACCGCGCGAACGCGGTGTCGAGCATCTTCTGGCCCCAGTAGTCGGGGTGGATGACGGTGTCGCCCGAGTAGAGGACCTCCGCCTCGCGGCCCCGGTCCGGCACCCGCTTCAGCGCGATGGTGGAGAACCCCGCCAGCGTCCCCGCGCCCGCCGCGTCGTGCAGCAGGATGACGAACTGCTTGTCGTCGAGGTCCCGGAAGAATCGCTCGGGGATCACGCCCTCGTAGCAGCGCTCCATCAGCGCGAGCATCCGCGCGCGAGTGGGCGCATCCAGGGTGGAGACCGCCACGGTCCGGTAGGAGAGTTGCTTCGCCGTCATGACTTCATGGCCATTGCGTTCACGGCGCCGCCGCGCGCCGGACCGGCGGCTGGTGCACGGTGTGGTGTCGGTTCGGCTCGAGCGTCACCGTCTGCCGCTCGGCGCCGTACCAGTGGAGCGTGACCTCGATCGTTCCATCCGGCCGGAGGAGACTCGACAGCTCGTCGCGAAGCCCGAAGTGCAGCCACGCGTCCGCTTGCGCGGAGAAGCCGCCCATGTTGCCGAGCTCGCGGACCTGCCCGCCCAATTCCACCCGCGTCCCGAGCCCAGCGCGGTGCGTGCTCTCCCCGTTCCCCACCAGCGCGAGCGCGATCCACGGCGCCTGCCTCTCCTGAACGGGCGGACCATCGATCAGCGTGTTCCGGTACAGCGACACCGGCCCGTGCTGATTGGTCACCAGCAGATCGAGGTCTCCGTCCCGATCGAGATCCGCGAGCAGCACCCCGCGCGAGTTGTCCGGATCGTCCACGCCGAGCCGCGCCGCGACGTCGACGAACTGGCCGGGCTTGCTCGCGCCGAGGTTGAGGTACGCGCGCCGCGCCTCGTTCGGGTAGATGGTGCGCCCCCGGATGTCGCCCCACATGTCCGCGTACGTGTGGATCTCGGGGCCCGACTGCATGAGCTTGTGGTTGACGTACCAGTAGTC
>CAZCWA010000387.1:0-5369 GCA_964502265.1 uncultured Myxococcaceae bacterium
ACCCGATACTGCTTTCCGCCGGTCCGAATCACTGCGTACATCACTGACCTCTGTTCCAACGGGGCTCGTGGCCCGCATAGTCCGGCGGGATTTCGCAGGTTTGCCCGCGGGGGTGCCGGAAAAGGGCGCTCGATCTACGAGAGCTTCCCCCCCGAGTCAAGGCATTGGGCGCATCGCCCGCGCGAGCAGGCCCATTCCTCCCAGCGTCTCCTCGACCCGGACCTCGGAGAAACCCGCCGCGCGCAAGGTCTCTGCCAGAGACTCCAAGGAGAAGCGCCCATAGAGCCGGCTGAAGGGCCGCCAGAGGATCATGGAGAGGAGGAACCTCGGGTCCCGTCCCACCTTCAGCGCGGCGCCCAAAGACGGGGTTCGATTGGGCTCCATCAGGATCAGACGCCCGCCCGGTTTGAGCACCCGCAGCGCCTCGGCGAGCGCGCCCGCCCGGTCCGGGAGCAGGTATAGGAACGAGTGCCCGGTGAGCACATCGATCGCCCCATCCCCGAACGGCAACCGCGCCGCGTCCCCCTGCAGCCACCCGATCTGCGAAGCGCCCCTCGTCCCCACCTCGCCCGCCCTGCGCCGCGCGTCGCGCAGCATCCCGATCGCGAAGTCGAGCCCGACGATCGTGTCGCCGAACGCCGCGCGCTCATCCGCAATCGCGAAGGTGGAGACGCCCGGCCCGCAGCCCAGGTCTACGATCCGCAGCGGCGGGTTCGACGCGCGAAGAGGCAGCTCCGCCACCAGCTTCCGGCAGTGATCGCGCCAGGTCCTCTGGGCGGTCATCCATCCATAGAAGCGCGAGGCGAGCTGGAAGAGGGCGTGCGTATGCGCGGCCATGCGGGGCAGGTCCTAGCATCACGTCAGGCCGAAGATCCGGCGGGCACCCAGCCGACAGGTGGCCGCCAGCCGCTCCGGCGAGGGCGGCGAAGGACGCCCCGTCGCCGCGGCAATATCGGCGGCATCGCGAACGAGATCACTCACCTGGTCGAACTGTTCGCTGACCGCGCGCTCGACCGACTCGCGGAGCCCAACGTGCTGCCTTCGGCACACCGTCTCCCAGGACCGTCGCGCTTCGTCGACCGCGCCCCCGAAGAGGATCAGCGTGTCGTGGATATAGAGGAGGTCCTTTGAGCGCTTCTCCGGCTTCCTCTTGCGCAGCACGAGGAGCTTCTGGGCGATGAAGCTCGCCGGATTCGGAACCCGCAGCCTCATCTTGCGCGATCCGACTGGGAACCAAGAGCCGAAGCGGAGCCGCTACGTCTGTCCTCGGTGGCCAACGGCTCGAAGTCTGGCGGTCGGGCGAGCGCGTGCAGCGCATGGAGGCGGTGCGCCCAGCCGCCCACGAACACCAGCACGTCGAGGAACGGCTCGAGCGCGTCCACGAGGCGCGCGAAGGACGCCATCTCCCGAAGCGCCGTCAAGCCTCATCCCCTCCCATCAGGTGCTTCCGAAGCACACGCTGGTAGAGCTGTTCGGCCTGCTCCGTTCCGCGAACGGGGTGACCGGAGACATCGAGCCAGCACTGGATCACGTCGGCGGTGGGCACGCCCTCGACGTCCACGGCGCCGCGGAAGATCGCTTCGGGAAATCGCGGCACCCGAAGGAAGACATCCACCCGCTCGCCGGGCGCGACCGGAGCGAGCCCCAGCGTCTCGAGAAGCTCCGCGGAAGCGGCCTCCACGTGAAGGTGCACGGGCGCGCCGCGCACGAACCCCAGCCCCAACTGCTCGCAGGCCGCAAAAAGGCCCAGCGCAAGACGCGGCCCCGCTCCACGTCCCTGCAGTGCGCGCCGGAGCTGTCTTGGCGAATCGCTCTCGGGAATGAGCCACCGGCAGCCGAGGTCCTGCGCCAGCGTCCGGCTCGCTTGCCGCCACTCTGCGAGGAGCGCCTCGCGCCGGATCAGCCGGAGCCCCGCGGGGCCCTCCGCCAGAAACCCCAGCTCCCTCAGCCGCGATGCGTAGCGCGAGGCCGTGGGCAGCGACACGCCTGCGATCTCCGCGAGCACTTTCGGTCCCGCCGCCCGGGCACGCGGCGCGCGGAGGTACCGCTCCGGCAGATCGGGTGCCAGGAGCACCTTCGCCATCCACTGACCGAGGTCACTGAACGGATCCGGCCGCGCGACGACCTTCATCGAAGCATCTCCTCGAGGCGGCTCCGGTTCCGAGGAGAGGGCCTCAAGGCCCGGCGCGAGGAGCACCAGGCCGCCTGCTCCGTCCACGAGGCCCCACGCCTCTCCGGGGAAGAAGCGCTCGGCATAGGCCGCCAGCTCCTGACGCCATGCTCTGGAGAGCGAGGGAGCGCCCACGACACCGAGCGGCCGGGCTCCGTGCGCAGCCGCACCCGCACGGGCGCGCGTGATGGCATCCGCCAGCAGGGCCGGCAGCTCCGGGCGTCTCGCCTCGCGGGCAACCCGCAGCTCCACCACGTACTTCTTGTCGCCGCGGGTCACCACCATGTCCGCCTGGTACCCGGTAGCCACGCCCACTTTCACGATCGAGAAACGTTTCCTGGCCACGAAACCCCGTCCGGCACGCGACACGGCCCTCCCGTCGGGCGCCCGCCCGGGAGGAGCGGTCCCTACCCTCCCTCCGATGGACGGCAAGCAGCGTCGAGCGATCCGGAACGCGCACGGTGGCGGCTGGCTGCGGGCGGCGGTGTTGGGGGCGAACGACGGGATCGTCTCCACGGCAGCGCTGGTGGTGGGGGTGGCGGCGACGGGGGCCTCCCGGGAGGTGGTGCTGACCAGCGGCGTGGCCGGTGCGGTGGCGGGCGCGATGTCCATGGCCGCGGGCGAGTACGTCTCGGTGAAGTCGCAGCAGGACGCGGAGCAGGCGGCGCTGGCGCGCGAGCGGCACCTGCTCGAGGAGGATCCGCGCGAGGAGCTGGACAAGCTGGCCTCGGTCTACGAGCGGCGCGGCCTCGATCCCGACCTCGCCCTCACCGTGGCCCGACAGCTCACCCGCAAGGACGCGATGCGCACGCACACGCGCGACGTGTTGGGGATCACCGAGACCCTGAGGGCGCGCCCGATCCCCGCCGCCCTCTCCTCGGCGCTGACCTTCACCGTGGGATCCCTGCTGCCGCTCTCTGGCGCGTTCTTCGCCTCGGGGGAATTCCTGCGGCTTGCGACCTTCGGGCTCACGGTGATGAGCCTCCTTCTGACCGGCGCATTGGCCGCGCGCATCGGCGGCGCGCCCCTCCTCCGAGGTGCCCTCCGCCTCGTGTTCTGGGGCTCGCTGGCGATGCTGGCGACCGAGCTGGTGGGCAGGCTCCTCAAATAGCTTCAGGCACCGCGGAAGAGCGACGCCCACATCGACGCGCAACGGCCATCCGCCTACGTTGCGGCGAATGGCCGCTGCCGCACCCAAAGTCGTCCGCCACCGGAAGGTCGGGCCGTACAAGATCCTCGGGCCGCTCGGGAAGGGCGGGATGGCGCAGGTGCACCGCGGTCTCCACGAGACGCTCCAGCGCGAGGTGGCGATCAAGGAGCTCCTCCCCGAACAGGCGAGCCAGGAGAACCTGAGCCGCTTCGTGCGCGAGGCCCTCGCCCTCGCGTCCTTCCGTCACCAGAACATCGTCGCGGTCTACGACCTGGTGGAGAAGATGGGCTCGCAGTTCCTGGTGATGGAGCTGGTGGACGGCCCGACCCTGCACGAGCTGGTGAAGGGCGGTCCGCTCCCGCCGATGGTGGCGGCGGTGATCGGGATGCAGCTCGCGGCGGCGCTGGAGCACGCGCACTTCCACCGGATCATCCACCGCGACCTCAAGCCGGCGAACGTGATGCTCGCCAAGTCCGGCGAGGTGAAGCTGATGGACTTCGGCATCGCGCGCGACGAGGACCTGGGCCCGCTCACCCGGACGGGGATGGCGGTGGGCACGCCCACGTACATGTCCCCCGAGCAGGTCTCCGGCGCGCCGCTCGACGCGCGGACCGACCTCTACTCGCTGGGAGTCCTCCTCTACGAGTGCCTCGCCGGCGTGCGCCCCTTCACCGGCCGCAGCGCAGGCGAGGTCTTCGCCCGGGTCCGCGACGGCAAGTGCATGCCCCTGCCGAAGGCCGCGCCGCACGCACCCAACGGGCTCATCCGGATCGTCCGCAAGGCGATGCGCATCAAGCCCTCCGACCGTCACGCGGACGCGACCACCCTGCGCCGGGAGCTCGAAGCCTTCGTGGCCCGCAACTGCCCGGTGTCCCCGCAGGCGGTGCTGCTCGCGTTCCTCAAGCAGCGCAGCCTGCTCACCGAGACCGAGGTCCTCGCCCACCTCACCGCCCGCGAGCTGTCCCGCGCCTCCTTCGACGCGCCCCCGCCGTCCCTCTCCGTCGCGGTCGACGTCGCCGTCGATGCCGAGGTGGAGGCAGCCCTCGAAGCCCCTCCACCCGCACCGGAGCCCCGCCGTTCAGGGAGGTGGATGCTTGCCCTGCTGCTCACCGCCGGGCTCGCGGCGGCCGGCTGGTACCACCCGCTGTGGTGGCCGCAGGTGCTCGAGCTGCTGGGTCCGTGGATGGGGTGAAGCCCCGGGCTGCGGGCGATGGTAAGCCCTCCGGCGCATGCGCCTCTCACCACTGCTTGTCCTGCTCTTCGCGCTCCCCGCCCACGCGGCCTTCTTCACCGTCACCTCCACCTCGGACACAGGCACCGGCTCCGGCACCAGCGGCGACTTGCGCTACGTGCTCAACCTGGTGAACGCCCTGCCCGGCGCGCACACCGTCACCTTCTCGGTCACCGGGACCATCACCCTCACCGCGCCCCTGCCGCTCATCGACCGGGACGTGCTCTTCCAGGGCCCGGGGGCATCGCAGCTCACGATCAGCGGGGCCAACGAACACCGCCTCTTCTTCATCCGCAGCGGCGCCGTGCGCTTCGAGAACCTGACCCTGGCCGACGGCACCGCGCGAGGCGGCAACGGGGGCAGCGGCGGCTACGGCGGCGGCGGCGGGGCGGGGATGGGCGGCGCGCTCTTCGTCCACGCGGGGACGGTCACCGTGCAGAACGTGGTCTTCCGCAACAACCGCGCGATCGGCGGGAGTGGCGGCGCGGCGATCTCCAGTGCCCGAGGCGGTGGCGGTGGCGGCGCGGGTGGCCACGGCGGCGCGCCGGGGCGGTCGGGCTCGGGAGGGGGCGGCGGGCTCTACGGCCACGGCGGCGAGGGCGGCCCGGGGACCGACCCCGGCACGCCGATGGGTGGCGGCGGCGGGGGCGGCGGCGTGTTCGGCAACGGGGGCACGGGCGGCGACGGCTTCCAGGCCTCGCCCCCGGGTCAGCCCGGCTCGGGCAGCGGAGGCGGCGGCGGCGGCGGCATCCAGAGCGCACCCGGCTCGGCGGGGCCCGACGGCGGCGCGGCCGGCCGGCCCCCGGAGGGAACGTTCG
>CAZCWA010000388.1:0-5349 GCA_964502265.1 uncultured Myxococcaceae bacterium
GCTCGGATACCCCTCCAGATGCCAGAGATCGCCGCGCACGCCGGCGTTCACCTGCATGAAGCGCGTGGGCCTCGAGCGGACCTCTGCGTAGAGCCCACCGAGCACCGCGTCCGCGATGGGGTGCCGCACGCCGGCGCGAAGGGGAGGCTCCTCGCCTTCGGTCTGACCAGGAAGCGGCTCCACCCGGGGCCCGCGCACGTCCCACCTCTGGGTCAGCGTCGCCGTCCTGCGCTCGAGGTCGAATCCGGCGCGCACCTGTCCCCACGGGCGCATCAGCGAGGTCCAGCTCCCGCGCACGCCGGCCAACCGCTCCACCACCCGCGCGGTCTGGATCGCCACCGCGCCGCCCAGCTCGGCCTCCGCCTCGTCCTGGCCCAGGGGCACCGACAGCTCGAAGGTGCCTTCTCCCAGCCCGGTGCGCAGCCGCAGGTCCACCCGATGGAACGCCAGCCCCGCCCCGAGGACGTTGGGATCTCCCACGTTGCGGAACCCATCCACGGCGCCCACCGCGAGCAGCCGCACCGAGGTCCCGCCCCAGCGCTTCTCTGCGCGCGCGGAGTAATCGCCCAGCCCGGCGTCGAGCGCGTCCCCGAGCACCAGCCCGGCCACGCCCGGTGTCCAGAACAGCGATCCCCCCACGCTGACGTTCGTGCTCTCACCGCGCCAGTGCGAGAGCGCGCCCAGGCGGAGGAGATCCAGCGATGCCTCACCCGAGAGCCCTTCCCGCGGCGCAGCGGAAGGCGCGACCGCGACGACCCCGCCCAGCGCGCGCCCGTGGGAGAGGTCCGGCGCCCCGCGACGAAAGCGCACCGCCCCCACCGCCGCGTCCTGCAGCACCGGCGGCCCCGCGAAGACGTGGAACGCCCACGGAAGCTCGAGCCCGTCGTACACGAGGCGGGTGGACGAAGGCTGCAGCCCGCGCACGTAGGAGAGGGGCAGTGGCGAGAGCAGGGGAGAGGTCCCCGGCAACAGCGGGAGCGCCGAGAACACGCCGCCCACCGCGGCGGGGACGGCCTCGAGCTCTTTCTCCTCGACCGTCACCTCGGCAGGCGACGGTTGCGTCTCCGCCTCTGCCGATGCATGCGCGGGCGCAGGTCGCAGCACCAGAAAGAGCACGGGCAGCAGCGCAACGATGCCGCAGGGGCGCATCACGGCCGGCACCCTACCGCGCGTCAGCCGCCCAGCGCCTCTTCGAGCTGCGCCTTCACCTTCGGCATGAATCCCAGGGTCAGGACCCCGCCGGTGTCCACGATGGGCCGGCGGACCGCGTTGGGCGTCTTCACGAGGAAGTCGATCACCTCCGCGTCGCTCATGCCCTCGGCGTCCTTCTTGTTGTTGGGCTTCACCAATTCGTGCGCACCGCCCGCACGTTTCGCCAGCGCGCGGAGCTCCTGCGCGTCCAGCGGCTGCTTGATGAGATCCCGGACCGTGTGATCGACCTGCTTTCGCGCGAGAAACTCCCGCGCCGACTTGCAGCCCGTTCAACCCACCTTGACGTAGAGCGTGATCGACATGGTGCGGGTCAGCTACCTGCGCTTGCCGCCGAAGTCCACCTCGTCGGGCAGCTCGTTCACGTCGCGCTCGCCCTGATGCGGGAAGTGCGCCTTGAGCTCCTGACCCACGGTGGTGATCCCGTCCACCAGCCCGCCGGTGAAGTCCCCCGCGCGGAACTTCGCGCCGATCGCCGCCACCACGCGCTCCCAGAACGCCTGGCCCACCTTCTGGTGGATGCCCTCGTCACCGAGCACCACGAACTTGTGCCGCGAGGGACAGACGAAGATGAGCACGCCGTTGCGCTCGGCGGTGTTTGCCATGCCCAGCCGCGCGAACGCCTTGTCCGCCGCGCCCTCGATGCTCCCCCAGAAGAGCGGCGCCACGGAGACGCGGATCTCGCCGGACGTCTCGCGCTCGGCCTCCTTCAGCGCCGCCTCGATGCGGCCCGTGTCCAGGCTCTTCAACAACTCGCCGCGCGTGAAGATCCCCAGCATCCGCGACTCCTCTCACCAGCTCCCGCTGGCGCCGCCACCACCGCTTCGTCCACCGCCGCCGCCGAAACCGCCTCCGCCCCCGCCAAAGCCACCGCCCCGCCCACCGCCGGAGCCCATGCTCATCAAGAGCAGCAGCGCCAGCCTGGGGTTGGTGATGAAGAGCACCAGCATGATGAAGCCGAAGATCGCGCAGACGATCGTCTCGAAGATCGATCCCTGCCGTTGCTGCTGACGGGCCCCGTACGGCGCCACCTTCGGAGCGGGCGGTTGCGCCGGTGCGCCCACCTCTCCTCCGAGCCGCTGCAGCACGCTGCCCACCGTGGCCACCACCGCGCCGTCCGGATCGCCGGCTCGCAACCGCGGCACCGCCTCCTCCTGGATGATGCGGTTGGCGAGCAGGTCCGGCAGGTCGCCTTCGAGCCCGTAGCCGACCTCGATGCGCAGCCTGCGGTCGTTGGCGAAGATGAAGATGCCGACGCCGTCGTCCTTCCCCTTCCGGCCGATGCCCCAGGCCTCGAAGGTTCGGACCGCCCACTCCTCGATCGAGACGTTGCCGGTGCTCCGGCCGATCCACAGCACCACCTGCCGGCCGGTGTCCCGCTCGTACTTCGACAGCCGCGCGTCGAGCTGCCGGATGGTCCCCGGCGAGACGAAGCCCGCCGTGTCCGTGGCGTGCCGCGCGGGCGCAGGCGGCGGCTTGAAGCCCTGCGCCCACGCCACCGCGCCCACGAAGAGCGCGAGCGCGAGCGGAAGCGCGTGGCGCGGACGCATCCGCATGCCGCTAGAACGTCACCTTCGGGGCAACGTCCGCCCCTTCCCGCGCGCGGAAGTAGGCCTTGTCGTTGAACCTCGACCCGAAGAAGCCGGCCACCATCACGGTGGGGAAGCTGTTCCGCCGGGTGTTGAAGGCCTGCGCCGCCTCGTTGAAGCGCATGCGCTCCACGCTGATCCGGTTCTCCGTCCCCTCGAGCTGCGCCTGCAGGTCCCGGAAGGACTGCGTGGCCCGCAGCTCCGGATAGCGCTCCACCGTCACCAGCAGCCGCGAGAGCGAAGAGGAGAGCTGCTGCTGGGCGGCCTCGAAGCGCTGGAAGGCCTCGGGGTCGTTCACGATCGACGCGTCCGCCTGGATGGTGGTCTGGCCGGCCTTCGCCCGCGCCTCCACCACCTGCTGCAGCGTCTCCTTCTCGAAGTTGGCCGCGCCCTTCACCGTCTCCACCAGGTTGGGCACGAGGTCCATGCGCCGCTGGTAGACGTTCTCCACCTGGCCCCACTGTGCGCGCACGGCCTGATCGAGCCGGTTGAGCTCGTTGTACGAACCCATCATCGACAGGGCGCCGATGACGACGATGACGACCGCGCCCAGTCCGATCCACTTACCCATGTGCTTACAAACCTCCTGTGGGCGTTACGCTTAACCCACGGGACGATTGCCGCCAGTGCGGAGCGGCACTTTTCGTCTAGAGCTTCACGTCGGTGATGAGGATGGGCGGCACGCGCACGTAGGTGATGGACGCGTTGCGGCCCATGTAGCCGCGCGCCATGTCGATCGCGTCCGCCAGCGTGTCCGAGCGCTCCCAGCCCATCAGCTCCGGCACGTGGTTGTTCTCACCGCCGGCGACGATCACATGGCTGCAGTGCTGCCGGCCGTTCTCGCCCCAGTACCACATGTAGAAGGGGTGGGCGCCGTGGTACGCGTTCCCCTTGCGGTAGAGGTGCACGTACGACGGGTTGGTGGCGAACTCGCGCTCGTACTTGTGCTCGAGCTTCACCGCGTCCCGCGTCTCGGGCAGCAGCCGGTTGAAGAACTCGATGTAGCTCGGGTGGTGGACCGGATCGAACTCGTCGTACGCCGGGTGCGTCACGATGATCACGCCGCCCTTCTTCACGATGGGCACGCCGCGGTTCATGTTGAAGTAGTAGCCGAGCGCGTTCACCTGCAGGAGCAGCGGGTTGAGGATCGAGTTCACGTTGTAGGGCGAGACGTGCGTCATCCCGAAGATGACGATGTCGCTCTGGCCCTGCACCGGCACGCTGTACTGCTTCCACGACAGCTCGAGCGTCTTCTCGTGCGTAGGCTCGGTGGAGCCGGCAAACACCCCGATCACGTCGTACGCCGCGGGCACCGAGTGGAACAGCTTCCGCTTCGCCGCGCGCGGCATCTTCGAGAGCGCGTACTGCATGCCCTTGAGCTTGAGCCGGTCGACCTCGGTGTAGTCCTCCTCGCGCTTGCCGAGGAACTCCATCGGCCCGTCGAACATGCGGTTGTTCAGCACGGTCTCGATGTGGAAGACCTTGAGGTGCTTGTCGATCACCCGGCCGATCCGCTCGGTGCTCTTGTGGAGCTTCGAGGTCTTCGGCTCCATGTACGACGGGGTCTCGCGGATCGTCTTCGGGTTGTGGTGCGCGCGCAGGGACTCGTAGTTGGTCAGGCCCGTGCCCACCGACTTGTGCCCGCCGTCCATCGGCACGAGGTTGATGTTCACGTAGATGAGCAGGTCGCTCTCCGCCGCGCGGCGGTTGACGGCGACGACCTCGTTCTCGCTGGTGCGCTCCAGCTCCGTCATCCCGTCCGGGTCTTCGGCGTCGTGGTTGTAGAAGCGGTCGGGGAAGTAGGCGTTGAAGATCTTCTCGCCCACCATCCGCTTCATCTCGGCGTCGGTCATCCGGCGGTGCAGCGCGTTGGCCACCACCAGGTGCACGTCGTCCACGCCCGAGTCCGCCAGCAGCTCCAGCACGATCTCCAGCACGAGCTGGCGCACGTCCGGCGTCCGCATCGGCGGCAGCGGGAGCGAGATGTCGTCCATCGCGATGGTGACCTTCATCCCCGGCTCGAGCAGCGCGTGCAGCGGCTCCATCTCCTCGGGGTGGTTCAGCGCGTAGCGGATGGCGGCCTTGACGTTGGGCAGGCCCTCCATCGACGGACGGGCGAACACCACCCGGGTGCCCACCGGCAGGTCCTCGGTCCAGATGTCCTCGCCGTAGAAGATCACGCGCGGCGGCGAGCCCTTCTCGGTCGTGACGACGTGGGACTCCTCGTCGTAGAGCTTCTTGAGCGTCTTGAGCGGGCGCATGTCGTGGTCTTCCTGGTGAGGCTTCAGCGCAGGTCCAGCACCGGCCAGTTGTAGGCGCGGGCCACCTGGCGCAGGCGGATGTCGGGGTTGACCGCGGTGGGACGGCCCACCACGGCGAGCATGGCGTAGTCGGAGAAGCTGTCCGAGTACGCGAAGCTCTGATCCAGGGCCACCTCTTCCCGCCGGCACCAGTCGCGGATCACGTTGGCCTTGTTGGCGCCTTCGATGATGGGCGGGATGACCTTCCCGGTCGCAATCCCGCCCACGAACTGCATCTTGTTGGCGATGAG
>CAZCWA010000389.1:0-5345 GCA_964502265.1 uncultured Myxococcaceae bacterium
TGAAGGGTGCGCAGCAAGGTCTCGTGCGGGGTGGTCCCGTCGATGAACAGCGGCACGCCGTCGAGCGCCACCTCCATCGGCCCCACCCGCGGCGCGAGCGCATCGAGCACCAGCGCGCAGAGCTCGTCGGAGCTGGCCTCCACCTCCAGATCCGCGAGCCGGATTCCCTCCGTCTTCCCCTGCGCGCGGACCCGGACCTCGTCGCCCTCCGCAGTGCGGACGATCAACGAGCCAGCACGCCCGCGCGTTCGCCTCACCTGGCCGATCCGCGCTCCCTCCAGCGCGCGCACGAGCGCCTCGAGATCACACGGCCCGGGGACGCCAAAGCGAGGCGGCGGCGGACGAAGCACGACGTCAACGGTCCTCGGCTTCGAGCGGACGCGGAAGGGCAGGCCGCTGAGGACTCGCCTGCGCACCCACCAGAACGCGAGCATGCCCAGCGCTGCGCCGATGACGACGGCGGCGGTCACGGCCTCACCCGGCCAGCTTCACCGGGCCGCGATGTCCCTCGAGCCGCACGCCCTTCTTCTCCAGCACCCGTCGCAGCGCGGCGACCACATCCGGATCGAGCTGCGCGCCGCTGAGCCGGTCCATGATCTTCATCGTCTCGTCGAGCGGGAGCGCCTTCTGATACGGCCGCGTCGAGGTACACGCGTCGAAGGTATCCGCGCAGTTCACGATCCGCGCCGCGAGCGGGATCTCGCTCCCCTTGAGCTTGTCCGGATACCCGTTGCCGTCCCAGCGCTCGTGGTGGTTGCGGATCGCCGCGCGGACGGGGGCGAGGAAGGAGATCGACTCGACCATGGTGTCGCCAATCTCCGGATGGCCGCGCATCACGATCATCTCCTCGTCGGTGAGCCGCGTCTGCTTGCAGAGGATGCTCTCCACGATGCCGATCTTCCCCACGTCGTGGAGGATGCCGCCGTAGTGCAGCCACTTGAGCTCGCGCTCGGTGAGGCCCAGCTCGCGGCCGATCTCCAGCGAGAGGTCGCCCACCCTCTGGCTGTGCCCGCGCGTGTACGAGTCCTTGGAGTCGATCGCGTTGGCCAGCGCCACGATGGTGTCGAGGTACCCCTGCTCCAATGACTCGTAGAGCCGGCGGTTCTCCTGGTCGTACGCGGAGATCTGCGCGCTCATGTAGTTGAACGTCCGGGCCAATTCGCCCAGCTCGTTCTTCTCCCGCACCGACACCTGGACCCCGAACGTCCCTCGGGCGATGTCCAGCGCGCCCTTGCTCAAACGCTCCAGCGGCCGCGTCACCCCGCGCGAGAAGACCATCGCCAGGCCGAGCGCGATCAGCACCGCCACGCCCGCCACCGCCACGCTGCGCCGCTCCATCGCCGAGACCTGCGCGTAGGCCTGCGCCATCGGCTGCTCGGAGACCACCGCCCAGCCCAGCTCCGGGATGAGCGAGTACGCCGCCACCACCGAGCCGTCGAAGTTCCCCACGTGGAAGACCTCCGCCCCGCGCGAGCGGCGCAAGCTCTCGAGCAGGTGCGCCACTGCCGGCCGCGCGCTCACGTCGTCGCCGGTCCGCGCGTCGCCCATCGCCTCGGTGCCCACCACCAGCCGCCCGCCCGCGTCCACCACGTACGCGAACCCGGAAGAGCCCACCCGCGCGCGCGAGAGCACTTCACCGAGCGGCCGCAGCGAGATCTCCACCGCGCCATACGCCTCCGCCGGCACGCCGAACGGATAGGTCATCGTCACCACCGGCTCGCCGCGCGACGGGCTCGTGTAGACCTTCGAGTAGCGGACCTCCTCGGTGGGGAAGAGCGCCTTCGCGAGGGACTCGTGCTCGGCGAGCTCCGTCGGCGGCAGATCGCGCAGCGCGAACGCCTGCAGCCCCGGGATGCGCTGGCCCTTCGCGTCGAAGAGCGTGACCGCCATGATCTCGCGGCGCTGGGTGAGGACGCTGCCCAGGTACGCCTGCTGCTCCGGCCGCGCGAGCGTGAAGTAGCCCGGCACCCGCGTCAGCCCGAGCGCCGCGCGCGCCGGCTCGTCCACCACCAGCCGCGTCTTGAGCCGGAGCTGCTTCACCCGCTCCTGGGCGAGCTCCTGCGCATCGCGCACCAGCAGCTCGCGCGTCTCCTTGACGGACATCCAGCCGACCAGCGCGGTGGGCACCACGCCGGCCACCAGCATGAGAACGAGCAGCGTCCAGAAGAGCCGCATCGCCTACTTCCACCCGGTCCCGCGGACGTCGAGCCGCATCGTCTCCGCCTCGAGCCGGAAGCGCCTCGGCGCGCTCGGCTCGCCCTCCACCTCGTCCGCGCCCACGGCCCGCACCGTCCAGCGGTAGGCGCCTGCCGCGAGCCTCGGCAGCTCCACCGATGCGCCCTGGGCCTTCACCACCAGCGGCTCCGCCCCTTCTGCTTCGGCGACGACCTCGATCACGTACCCCTTCGCACCCTCGCTGCGCCGCCACGACAGCTTCACCGGCCCGAGCTTCCCCGCCTTGTCCGCGCCGAGCCCGAGCACCGCCCCTTCCGCCGGCCCGATGGCCAGCGGCACAGGCGGCGTGGGCACAGGCTCGCGCGGCTCCGAGGGGACCTCGCCCGGCGCGACCTGGAGCACCTGCCCCGCGTGCACCGTGCGCTCGACGCCGCGCGCCTCTACGCGCACCGCGCCGCCGCTCTGCGCCGAGACCTTCGTCTTGCCCGCCTCGTCGACCTCGATGCGGAACTTCGTGCCCTGCGGGTTCGAGTCCGACATCCGCCGCCACGCCTCATCCGCACGCGCGGCCGCGTCGGCGTACTGGCCGGCGGAGAAGAGCCGCTCGGCCTCGGCGAGCTGCGACCGGGCATCGCCGGAAGCGTCCTCCTCGAGCTGCCTTGCCGCATTGCGCGCCGCGTTCAGCGCGGAGAGCGCGCGGTCCCGCTCGGCGGAGGGCGCGGGCGACGTGGAAGCGGAGGGCGAGGGCGCGCCGGCCACGAGCAGGAGCCCCAGCGGGAGCGCGACGAGGAGGGTTCTCACGCTCATTGGAAGACGATCTCCCTTCCTGCGCGGACGGTGGCGCCGGGGGTGCTGACCGAGAGCGACTGCGCGCCCGGATCGGAAAGCTCGGCGTCGATGCGTCCCTTGATTACCGTGACGTCGGTGGGCTCCTGGCCCGGCGACGGGCGCGTCTCGGCGATCCCGAGCAGCGCGTCCTCGCCCACCGCCATCACCGAGCCCGAGGTGAAGCGCAGCTCCGCGCTGGCCCCGCGCGCCGTGCGGACCTTGTCGTTCTCGAACAGCTCCATGCGCTCGCTGGCGCTCACCCACGCATCGCCCGCCGCCCGCTTCACGCTCACCTCGCCCGAGACCGACTCCAGCACCGCGTGGACCGAGGGCCCCTTCACCGTGCCCTGCGCCGCGGCCGTCTCCTCCGCCTTCCGCGCCTCGCGCTCGGACGTCTTCGTGGACGGTGACGAGCACGCCGCGACGTTCATCAGCAACACGAGGCCGCCGGCCGCCACGACGATGAGGGGACGCCATCCGCTCTGCACAGGGACTCCGGAAGTGGGGCCGCAGTGTACCGGCCCACGCGCCGGGGTGGAGTTTCCGGGAGGCGCGCGGCCGCCGGGCGGGCGGGCGGCCGCATGTGCTACGCCGCCGGCCATGCCATCCACTCCCACACCCATCGCCCCTGCAGAACGCCTCGAGGTGCTCGACGTCCTCCGCGGCGCGGCGATCTTCGGGATCCTGCTGGTGAACATGGGGAGCTTCGCGCACCCGATCGACCTGCGGACGGTCGGCCTGGAGGTGGCGCCGGGCAGCCCGGACGCGCTCGCCCAGCTCGCGGTCCGCTTCTTCGCCGAGGGGAAGTTCTTCCCGCTCTTCTCCCTCCTCTTCGGCGTCGGGTTCTTCGTCCAGGCGCAGCGGGCGGAGCGGGCGGGCGTGCCGTTTGGCGGCAGGTGGTCGAGGCGGCTGGGCATCCTCGCCGGGATCGGCTTCGTCCACGGCGCCTTCGTCTGGGCGGGGGACATCCTCCTGCCATATGCGCTGCTCGGCTTCGGGCTGCTGCTCGTCCAGAAGGCCCGGCCGCGCACGCTCCTGTTCGTCGCCGGCGGGCTGGTCGCGTTGGTGGTGCTCGCGTACGCAGCGCTGTGCCTGCTGTGGGGGCTCTTGCTCGCTCTGGCAGGGGAGCACCTCGCCGCCCTCCCCGAGGAGGCGCGGAAGTCGCTCGCCGAGGCCTACCTCGCCTACCGGGGCTCGGTGGGCGAGGTGTTCGTGCAGCGGCTCGGGGACTGGGCCTCGTACACGTTGGCGACGCTGGTGGGCGCAGGGCCCGTGATCCTCGCCATGTTCGTGAGTGGCCTGTGGCTGGGGCGGAAGGGCGTGGTGGAAGATCCGGGCGCGCACCGGCCGCTGCTCCGGAGGGTCCTCGGGGTGGGCCTTCTGCTCGGCCTGCCGCTCAGCGCATGCGCCACCTGGCTTGGGCGCGAGCCGCTCGCCCAGTACGAGGACGCCGCGCTTCTGTTCGCCAGCGCCTCCACCTCACTCCTCGCCGGGCTGCTCCTCTGCGGCGCCTGGGCCTCCGGGCTCACGCTGCTCTGGCTTGCCCCCGCAGGACGCCGCCTGCTCGCGTTCCTCGCCCCGGTGGGACGGATGGCGCTCAGCCACTACCTGCTGCAGTCGCTCGTGCTCACCACCGTCTTCTACGGCGGCTTCGGCTTTGGCCTGATGGGGTCCACCGGGCCGCTGGAGGAGCTGCTCCTCTCGATCGCGCTCTTCGCGGTGCAGGTGGCGCTGGGACGGGCGTGGCTCGCGCGCTTCCGCTTCGGCCCCGCGGAGTGGGCCTGGCGCTCGCTCACCTACGGGAAGCGGCAGCCGACGCGGGTTGAAAGTCCCGCCGTCGTGGCCCCTACCCCATAGGGCTCCGCGCCCGGGGCAGTTCCTGCAACATACTTCCGGAATCCCGCGGCCCGGCGGGCGTCGCCGAGCGGGAAGTCCCCTGCGGCCGGCGCGCATTCCGGCAACATACTTCCGGAATTGCGCCGCCCGGCGGGCGTCGCCGAGCCTGCTCGCGGGCGGCGTCGCGACCACGCTCGGCGCGCTGCCGGTGTGGGAAATCACCTGCGACCGGCGCGCATTCCGGCAACATACTTCCGGAACGGCGGCCCGGTGGCGCCTCCGGTCGGGAAGTCCGCTGCGACTCGCGCGGTCCGGAGCGCATTCCTGCAACATACTTCCGGGAACCGCTCCCCCGCGGCATCGCCGACCAGTAAGCCCCGCGCGACCTGCGCGCATTCCGCAACATACTTCCGGAACCGCACCGCCCAGCGGGCGTCGCCGACCGGTAAGCCCCCCGACCGGCGCGCATTCCGGCAACATACTTCCGGAATCGCGCCGCCCGCTGG